>NZ_JBUEGB010000020.1:0-120790 GCF_054963695.1 Micromonospora sp. RTBAU3-60
GTGGTCGACGATCCCCTTGACCAGGTGCTCCAGGGCGGGACGCAGCGCCATGTCAGGCCTGCTCGCCGGACTCGGCACCGGTCTGCTCCTCGGCCTGCGGCGCCTCGGCCGGAGCCTGCGCCTTGGCGGCCTTCTTGGCCGGCGCCGGGGTCTCGGCCAGGCCGGCGGCGGCCTTCGCCTCGGCCTCGTACGCCGCCTTGCGGTCGGCCCGCTCCGGGGCGACCTTCAGCGGCGCCGGGGCCGGCAGGCCCTTGAACTTCTGCCAGTCGCCGGTCAGCTCCAGCAGGCGCTGCACCGCCTCGCTCGGCTGCGCGCCGACGGACAGCCAGTACTGGACCCGCTCCGACTTGACCTCGATCACCGAAGGGTCCTCCTTCGGCTGGTACACACCGACGAACTCGATCGCGCGACCGTCACGCTTGGTGCGCGAGTCGGCGACGACGATGCGGTACTGCGGGTTGCGGATCTTACCCATCCGCAGGAGCCGGATCTTTACGGCCACAGTTGTTTCGCTCCTGTTGCGATCTCACCGGCCCGGTACGGGCGGTGTGCGGGTGAGCGCCGACCGGCACAGTGGGGTTGGGCCGGAGACTGCTCGGTGGACTGGCGACGTGCCCGGGTTAGAGGGCGCCGGACGCGCGCCGGATACCAGCGACCCATTCTGCCAGATCCGGCCCGGATCTCTCACCCCGGACCCGCACGGGAACCCGGAAGTCAACGGCCGGGTGACGTAGGACACCCCTCAGCGCACCGGCGGCCGGTCCCAGCCGGGCGGCAGCCCGTCCGGTACGTCCCATTCTTCTGGCGGGGTGAAGTCGCACCAGGTGCCGTCGAACGGGAACTCGCCCGCCTCGGCGAGGGCGATCACGCGCTCCCCCTCAGCCCGGACCGCCTTCTCGTCGGGCACCCAGTAGTGCTCGGGGAAGGCGAGGCGCTCGACGAACTCCTCCTCGTCCTTCCACTCCCAGCTGAGATCCGGGTGCACCACCACGTCGAGGTCCTGGTCCGTCATGTCGACCCCGGCCACCGCGCCGTCGTCCCAGCGGACGCCGGGCTCCTCCAGGTTGACGTACCAGTTGCTGAACCTGCCCCCGGCGTCGCGGAACCACCAGACGGAGTGGGCCGCGCCGGTGGGCAGGAACTTCAGCACCGGTGGCCCGTTCCACCGCCCCTGCGCCAGCCGGTAGGACGAGGTGATCCACTCTGCGAACGGCACCGCCCGCATACCCAGCCCCGCCTCGGTGACCTCGTGCGCGACCGGCGTGTCCCGGGCGACCCAGAGCAACAGCCCCCGCTCGTCGTCGAGGACCACTCGCGCCGGCCGGACCCAACCGATCCGGCCGTGCCGCACGTTCCGGTGCATGATCAACCGGCCCGACTCGAAGCGCATGCCACCACCCCAGGCTGTCCGCAGGAGGCCCCTCCGCCACCGCAGGCGTTGCGCAGGGGTCCTTCCTTACCCCTCAGTAGGCGCGGGCGAGGATGGCGACCAGGTCCGGCTCGTCCTCGGAGTCCGGCACCGAGCCGTCGGCCCGCAGCAGGCACCGGACGGTGACGCCCTGCGCGTTCGCCTCGGCCTCGCCCTGGACGCCGACCGCCGACCACGGCACCCGGGCCCAGCCGGTGGCCGCCGCCTCGAGCGCCTCGGCCAGGGTGGCGACGTCCTGCGTGCGGGACTCGCGGTTGGCCAGCGCCTGGTCGTGCAGCGCCCGCTGGTCCGCCTCCAGCGCGGCAAGGACCGCGCCGACCACGTCGGCGACCGGCGTGGCGGCCTTCGAGCCGTCCGTACGCCGGACCACCACCGCGTTGCCGGCGGCCAGGTCACGGGGGCCGACCTCGACGCGGACCGGGTAGCCACGCAGCTCGGCGTCGACGGCCCGGCGGCCGAAGGCCGTGTCGGTGCGGTCGTCCAGCGCGACCCGGACGCCGGCGTCGCGCAGCGCGTCGCGGAGCTTGGCCGCCGCCTCGCCGACGCCCTCGCCGTCCTTGACGATCATCACGTACGCCTGGACCGGCGCCAGCTTCGGCGGCACCCGCAGGCCGTTGTCGTCGCCGTGGCACATGATCAGACCGCCGAGCATCCGGGTCGAGGTGCCCCAGGAGGTGGTCCAGGCGTGCTCCCGGCCGCCCTCGGCCGAGGAGAAGCTGATGTCGAACGCCTTGGCGAAGTTCTGGCCCAGCTCGTGGCTGGTGCCCATCTGCAGCGCCTTGCCGTCGCCCATCATGCCTTCGCAGGTGTAGGTGGCGGTCGCGCCGGCGAAGCGCTCGCGGGCGGTCTTCAGGCCGACCACCACCGGGATGCCGAGCACGTTGACCATCAGGTCCTCGTACGCCTCGTGCAGGATCCGCCGGGCGTAGGCGCGGGCGTCCTCGCGGGTCGCGTGCGCGGTGTGCCCCTCCTGCCACAGGAACTCGCTGGTGCGCAGGAAGATCCGGGGGCGCAGCTCCCAGCGGACCACGTTCGCCCACTGGTTGAGCAGCAGCGGCAGGTCCCGGTACGAGTCGATCCACTTGGCCATGAACTCGCCGATCACCGTCTCGCTGGTGGGGCGGACCACCACCGGCTCGGCGAGCTGCTTGCCCCCACCGTGGGTGACCACGGCCAGCTCCGGCGAGAAGCCCTCGACGTGCTCGGCCTCACGCTTGAGGTAACTCTCGGGGATGAAGAGCGGGAAGTACGCGTTCTCCGCGCCGGCCGCCTTGATCCGGGCGTCCATCTCCGCCTGCATCCGCTCCCAGATGGCGTAGCCCGCCGGTCGGATGACCATGGTGCCCCGCACCGGGCCGTTGTCGGCCAGCTTCGCCTTGGCGATCAGGTCCTGGTACCAGCGGGGGAAGTCCTCCGCACGGGGAGTGAGCACGCGTGCCATGAGGGCACATCCTATGCTCCGCCCACGCCGTCGGTGCGCCCGGGAGCCGGCACGGGCCGTGTCGCGCCGGGCCACCCCGGGGACTTCGACCGGAGGCGGGTCAGCGGAGGACGCGACCGCGCAGGACGATGCGGGACGGGGTGCGGACCACGCGCAGGTCGCGCCGCGGGTCCTCGGGATAGACGACCAGGTCGGCGAGGCCCCCCTCGACCAGGCCGGGGAAGCCGAGCCACTCCCGGGCGCGCCAGGAGGCGGCGGCGAGGACGTCCTCGGTGGACATGCCGGCCCGCTCGTGCAGCAGCAGCATCTCCTCGGCGGCCAGCCCGTGGTCGATGCCGCCGCCCGCGTCGGTGCCGACATAGATCGGCACGCCCGCCTCGTGCGCGGCCCGGACCACCTCGGGAAAGCGGTCGCGCAGGGCGAGCATGTGGTCGGCGTACCCGGGGAACTTGGCGCGGGCCTGGTCGGCGATGTGACCGAAGGTCTGAATGTTGATCATTGTGGGGACCAGCGCGGTGCCCTGGCGGGCCATCAGGTCGATCAGGTCCAGGCTGAGTCCGGTGCCGTGCTCCACCGAGTCCACCCCGGCCCGCACCATGATCTCCACGGCCGACTCGGAGAAGGTGTGCACCGCGGCGCGTACCCCGGCGGCGTGCGCGGCGGCGACGGCCGCCGTCATGGTGTCGGCGTCCCAGGCCGGGGCGAGGTCGCCCACCCCGCGGTCGATCCAGTCGCCGACCAGCTTGACCCAGCCGTTGCCGGCGGCGGCCTGCGCCGCCACCGTCGCGGCCACCTCGGCCGCGCCGACCTCCACCCCGATGTCCCGCAGGTAGCGCTTCGGCGGTGCGACGTGCCGGCCGGCGCGGGCCAGTCGCGGCAGCTCCGGGTCGTCGTCGAGCTCCGGGTACGGGTAGGGCGAGCCGGCGTCCCGGATCGCCAGCACCCCGGCGTCCCGGTCGGTGCGGGCCAGCTCCCGGGCCTGGTCGAGGGAGGTGATCGGGGCGCCGCCCCGGGCGATGCCGATGTGGCAGTGGGCGTCGGTCAGGCCGGGCAGCACGAAGCCGCCGTCGGCGACGGTCTCCGCGCCGGGCACCGGCTCGAAGGTGACCCGGTCGCCGACCAGCCAGATGTCCCGGACCTCGTCGTCGGGCAGGAGCACACCGCGCACATGCAGAGCCATGTGCACAGTCCTACCCGATCACTCCTCGTCGGTGGCGAGCGGCCCGGCCCGGTCAGCGAGGGTGCTTGTCGCCCCCCTTGCCGAGCTTGTTGAAGTCGATCTTCGGGAGCTTGAAGCCCGGCGGCAGGCCCTGGGCGCCCGCCAGGTCGCCCGGGTCCAGGCCCGGCGGGAGCTGCGGCATGCCGCCCGGGAAGCCGCCGCCCGGCAGCCCCGCCCCGGTACGCGGCCGGCCGCCGCCCTTGCCGCCCTTGCGCTTGTTCTTCGGCGACTTGGTCGCCTTGCGCCGGCCGGCACCGGGCAGGCCCATCATGCCGCCCATCTGCTTCATCATCTTCTGCGCGTCGGCGAAGCGGTTGAGCAGCTGGTTGACGTCCATCACGGCCACGCCCGAGCCGTTGGCGATGCGGGCCCGCCGGGAACCGTTGATGATCTTCGGGTTGGTCCGCTCGGCCGGGGTCATCGACCGGATGATCGCGGTGACCCGGTCGAAGTGCTTGTCGTCCAGCTCGGCGAGCTGGTCCTTCATCTGCCCCATGCCGGGCATCATGGCCAGCACGTTGGCGATCGGACCCATCCGCCGGACCGCGATGAGCTGATCGAGGAAGTCCTCCAGGGTGAAGGTCTCCCCGCCCATCAGCTTGGCGGTCATCTTCTCCTTCTGATCGGCGTCAAAGGCCGCCTCGGCCTGCTCGATCAGCGTGAGGACGTCGCCCATGCCGAGGATCCGGCTGGCCATCCGGTCGGGGTGGAAGACGTCGAAGTCCTCCAGCTTCTCGCCGGTGGAGGCGAACAGGATCGGCTGCCCGGTGACCTCGCGGACGGAGAGCGCGGCGCCACCGCGGGCGTCGCCGTCGAGCTTGGAGAGGACCACGCCGCTGATGCCGACGCCGTCGCGGAACGCCTCGGCGGTGCGGACCGCGTCCTGGCCGACCATCGCGTCGATGACGAAGATGACCTCGTCCGGCTGGACGGCGTCACGGATGTCCGCGGCCTGCTGCATCATCTCGGCGTCGATACCGAGCCGGCCGGCGGTGTCGACGATGACGATGTCCCGCGCCGCCCGCCGGGCGTGCTCGATCGACGCGCGCGCCACCTGCACCGGGTCGCCGACGCCGTTGCCGGGCTCCGGGGCGTACACCTCGACGCCGGCCCGGCCACCGAGCACCTGGAGCTGCCCGACGGCGTTGGGTCGCTGGAGGTCGGCGGCGACCAGCAGCGGCTGGTGGCCCTGGGCCTTGAGCCAGCGGGCCAGCTTGCCGGCGAGGGTGGTCTTACCGGAACCCTGGAGGCCGGCCAGCATGATCACGGTCGGCGGCTGCTTGGCGAACTGGAGCCGCCGCCCCTCGCCGCCGAGGACGGCGATCAGCTCCTCGTTGACGATCTTGATGATCTGCTGCGCCGGGTTCAGCGCCTGGGAGACCTCGGCGCTGCGGGCGCGCTCCTTGACGTTCGCGATGAAGCCCTTGACCACCGGCAGGGCGACGTCGGCCTCCAGCAGCGCCATGCGGATCTCGCGCGCGGTGGCGTCGATGTCGGCGTCGGTGAGCCGACCCTTGCCGCGGAGCTTCGTGAAGATCCCGGACAGGCGGTCACTCAAGGTGTCAAACACACGAACATCCCGTTTGTCGTCGGCGGGCACAATCAGCCGGCACGCAGACGGCCGGCTACCCGCAAGGGTAACGGTCCCACCTCGCCAGTGCTTCCCGCCGGCCGACCCGAGGGGAGGCTGTGGCCCCGCCACCCGGTCTCTGGATCCGGCCGGTGGCCCGCCGCCCCGGGTAAACCGCCCATCAGGGCACTGGAACTGATGATGTATACGAATCACGTACAGCGGCATAAACCGGCCATCCGCTGGCGATCACGACACGACCAGCCCCGACTGGTACGCGAAGACCACCAGCTGGGCCCGGTCCCGGGCGCCCAGCTTGACCATGGCCCGGCTCACGTGGGTACGCGCGGTGGCCGGGCTCACCACCAGCCGCTCGGCGATCTCGGCGTTGCTCAGCCCCTCGCCGACCAGCCCCACCACCTCCCGTTCCCGGTCGGTGAGGGTGTCCAGTCGCGGGTGCGGGCGGGGCACCCGGGCCGGCCGGGTGGCGAACTCCCGGACCACCCGCCGGGTCACCGACGGGGACAGCAGCGCCTCCCCCTCGGCGACCAGCCGGATCGCCCGGAGCAGCTCGGCCGGGCGGGTGTCCTTGGTCAGGAAGCCGCTGGCCCCGTGCCGGAGCGCGTCGAAGACGTACTCGTCCAGCTCGAAGGTGGTCAGGACGACGACGCGGGTGCCGGCCAGCCCGGGGTCGGCGACGATCCGCCGGGTCGCCTCGATGCCGTCGACGCCGGGCATCCGGACGTCCATCAGCACCACGTCGGGGCGTTCCCGGCGGGCCAGCTCGACGGCGGCGAGCCCGTCGGCCGCCTCCCCCACCACCGCGAGGTCGTCCTCGCTCTCCACCAGGGCACGCAGCCCGATCCGGACCAGGTCCTGGTCGTCCGCGAGCAGCACTCTGATCATTCAGCCTCCTCCAGCGGCAGTGTCGCGTACACCCGGAAGCCGCCGGCGGAGACGGGGCCGGCGGTGAACGACCCGCCCAGCGCGGTGACCCGCTCCCGCATGCCCGCCAGGCCGTAGCCGGCGGTCCCGCGCGGCGGCGCGGCGGCGCCCCGACCGGTGTCGGTGACCTCGACGGTGACCTCGGTGGGCGCGTACCGGAGCCGGACCGTGGCGGTGGCCGGGCCGGCGTGGCGCAGCACGTTCGTCAGCGCCTCCTGCACCACCCGGTACGCGGCCAGGTCCACCGCGACCGGCAACGCGCGGGGCTCCCCGTCGACCTCGACGGTCACCGGCACCCCCGCCCCGGCGAGCCGCTCGCGCAGCTGCGGGAGCTGGGCCAGGCCGGGGGTCGGCGCCCGCTCGTCGGCCGCCTCGTCCCGCCGGACGACGGTGAGGGTGACCCGCAGCTCGTCCAGCGCCTCCTTGCTGGTGCGGCTGATCGCGGTCAGCGCCGCCTCGGCCTGCTCCGGCCGCTTGCCGAGCAGGTGCAGCGCGATCTCCGCCTGCATGTGGATGGCGGCGAGGCCGTGCCCGACCACGTCGTGCACCTCCCGGGCCACCCGCAGCCGCTCGGCGTCGGCCAGCCGGCGGGCCTCGTCCACCCGGTTGCGAGCCGCGCTCTCCCGGCCCAGCCGCACCGTGGTCCCGACCGCGAACGGCACCACCACCCAGGCGGCGGCGGGCATCAGGCCGAGCAGGCCGAGCGACCGGGCGCCCACGAAGACGTGGACCAGCAGCACGGCCAGGGCGAGGCCGCAGGCCACCGCCGCGGGCCGCAGCGGCCGGTACGCGGCCACCGTGTAGACCGCGACGAAGAACGAGATCAGGATCGGCCCGTACGGGTAGCCGAGCACCAGGTACGCCGTGGTGGCCACGGTGACCACCGCCAGGGTGGCCAGCGGCCATCGCCGGCGCCCGGCCAGGGCGAGCGCGGCCACCACGACCAGCGGATACGTCGCCCGGCCGGTGCCCACCCCCTGGTTGAGGCCGGCCGGCCCGGTGCCGAGCAGCCCGAAGGCGACCAGGGCCAGGGCGACCAGGGCGTCGAAGAGCCCGTCGCCCCAGCCGCTCCGGTTCCGGTCCACGTCGTCCCTCCCCGCCAGCCTCAACCGATGTCCCGCCGGCGCAGCAGCACCCCGCCGACCACCGCGAAGGCGACCAGATAGGCCGCGACCACGAGCGCCGCCTGCCCGCCCCCGACCGCCGCCGCGACACCGGGGGTGTCGCCGGGCGCGCCCAGCGCCGCGGCCAGCGACCCGGCGTTCGGGCCCGGCAGCCCCTTCTGCGCCTGGGCCACCCAGTCCAGCAGCGGCGCGGCGATCGCGGCGAGCAGGTTCTGCACCGCCAGCATCCACACCAGCCCCAGCCCGACCGGGAGCGCCACCGACCGCAGGGCGACGGCGAGCACGGCACCGAGCATGGCCCACATCGTCGCGATGAGCCACCCCGCACCGAGCCCGGTGAGCAGGTCGCCGGCCGAGGGCCAGTGCACCGACTGCCCCTCGGCGAGCGCGATCAGCAGGCTGGACACCGCCCCGACCGCGAAGACGGCGAGCACCACGGCCAGCGCGGCGGCGGCGAGGGCGAGCAGCTTGCCCGCGTACACCTCCAGCCGGGACGGGCCCTGGGAGAGCACCGTCTTCCAGGTGCCCCAGCCGTACTCGCCGCCGACGGTGAGCACCCCGAGGATCAGCACGATCGAGCCGAGGAAGACCGGCAGGCCGCCGAGCGAGTTCCCGACCAGCCGGTCGGGCAGCAGCATCGGCAGGGTCCGGTCGGTGTTCGGCCCGCTCGTCCCACCGGCGATGCTGGCGTACGGGAAGACGTAGGTGAAGGTCACCGCGAGGACCAGGGTGATGGCCAGCAGCAGCCAGGTCGCCGGGCGGCGGACCAGCTTGACCAGCTCGGCGCGGAAACTACGCGACATCGGCCGTTCCCTTCTCGATGAGGTCGAAGAACACCTGCTCCAGGTCCCGTTCGCGGGGGCGCAGCTCGCGCACGGCGAGCCCGGCGCCGACCAGCTCGGCGTTGAGCCAGGCGGCCCGCTCCGGCTCGAGGGCCAGCTCCAGCCCGCCGTCGACCACCCGCACCCGCTCCGCGCCGACCAGCGTCCGGACCCGCGCCGCCGCCTCGTCGAGCGGGTCGGCGAGCACCCGCAGCCCGGCCGTGCCGCGCAGCTCGGCGACGCTCCCCTCGGCGATCAGCCGCCCTCGGGAGATCACCCCGACCCGGTCGCAGACCTGCTCGACCTCGCCGAGCAGGTGGCTGGAGACCAGGACGGTGCAGCCGCCGGCGCCGAGCCGGCGGATCAACATGCGCATGTCCGCCATGCCGGCCGGGTCGAGGCCGTTGGTCGGCTCGTCCAGGATCAGCAGGCGCGGATCCTTGAGCAGCGCGGCCGCGACGCCGAGTCGCTGCTTCATGCCCAACGAGTAGCCGGCGTACCGGTCGCCGGCCCGGTCGGTGAGGTCGACCAGGTCCAGCACGAGCGCCACCCGGTCGGCGCCGACCCCGGCGTAGCGGGCGAGCACCGCGAGGTTGTCCCGCCCGGAGAGGTACGGGTAGAAGTCGGGCCCCTCGATCAGCGCCCCGACCCCGGTGAGCCGGCCGGCGCCGGGCGGCCGGCCGAGCAGCCGTACCGTGCCGGCGGTGGGGCGGACCAGTCCCAGCAGCATGCGCAGGGTGGTGGTCTTGCCGGCGCCGTTGGGGCCGAGGAAGCCGTACACCTCGCCGGGGTGGACGGTCAGCGGGAGGTCGTCGACGGCGATCAGTGGCCCGTACCGTTTGGTGAGCCCTTCGGTATGCACTGGCAGGTTCATGCCCCCGAGCGTGCCGCTCACCGGGTCGCGCAGCGTCGCCCCGCGAGCGGCACCCTGCCTACGCTCCAGGACGTATCCGGGTGTCGGGAAGGGGCCCCGTGACGACGTGACGCGTCAACCGGGGCCCGCCTTACACGGCGGCGAGGACGGCGGCCTCGACGCGGGCCCGGTCCGACTCCGAGGGCCAGCCGCCGACCAGGTAGAACACGTCCACCACGTCGGCGCCGAGGGTGGAGATCCGGGCCGCCCGTACCTGGGCGCCGGCCTCGTCGAGGGCGCACGTGACCCGGTAGAGCAGCCCCGCCGCGTCGGCGGCGCGCAGCTCCAGCAGCACCGCGTCGGTGGCCGCCGCGCGGTGCCAGACCACCCGCGGCGCGGCGCCCTGCCCGCGGGCGGCGAGGGCCCGGCCGCGCAGCCGCTGGGTGACCGAGACGTCGCCGGCGACCGCGCGGCGCAGGTCGGCGGTGAGCGCGACCGGATCGGGCGCCAGGCCGTAGCGGGGCTGCACCCGGCACTCGACCAGGGCCCGCCCGTCGACCGTCGAGGCGTCCGCGGAGATCACCTCCAGCCGGTGCAGGGCCAGGCAGCCGGCCACCGTGGCGAGCAGGCCGCGCCGGTCCGCCGCGGCCACCGACACCCGGTCCTCCCCCACGTGTACGACCGGCAGCGGCCCCGCGACCAGCGCCGGGTCCGGGGCGGGCGGGGCCGGCAGCACGCCGGTGTCCAGCGCGGTACGCACCCGGGCGACCAGCTCGGCGACGAGCCGCCCCTTCCAGTCCGACCAGGCGGCCGGCCCGGTGGCGGCGGCGTCGGCCCGGACCAGGGCGTGCAGCAGTTCCAGGGTGGTGGTGTCGCCGACCTGCGCGGCGACCCCGGCGACGGTCTTCGGGTCGGACAGGTCGCGCCGCGTCGCCACGTCGGGCAGCAGCAGGTGCAGCCGGACCAGGTTGCCGATCAGTCCGGCCTCGGCCTCGGGCAGCCCGATCCGGGTGGCCACCGCCTCGGCGATCGGCGCCCCGACCAGGCTGTGGTCTACGAAGGTGCCGGCGGGCTCGTGCCTGCCGGCCCGCCCGGCGGCACCTTCGCCTCCCAACCCCTTGCCGATGTCGTGCAGGAGCGCGCCGAGCAGCAGCAGGTCGGGGCGGTCCACCTCGCGGGTGTGCCGGCTCGCCTCGTACGCGGTCTGCACCAGGTGCCGGTCGAGGGTGAACCGGTGCACCGGGTTGTGCTGGGGCAGGCTGCGCAGTCGGGTCCACTCGGGCAGCCAGCGGTCGACCAGCCCGTACCGGTCGCAGGTCTCCCAGGCGGGCACCAGGCCGGGGCCGGCCCCGAGGAGGGTGATCAGCGCGGCCAGGGCGGCCGGCGGCCAGGGCGCGGGCAGCGGTGGGCAGTACGCGGCCAGCCACTCGCAGGTGGCCCGGGCGATCGGCAGCCGGGTGATGGCCGCCGCCGCGGCGACCCGCAGGGACAGGCTGGGGTCGGGCCGGGCGCCGATGGCGGTGCGGGCGAGGACCAGCTCGCCGTCGTGTTCGACGACGTCGCGGGCGACGGGGCGGCGCACCGGGCGGCCGTCGGCACCACGGTGGCGGCCGGAGCGGAGCCGGTCGGCGGCCCGCCAGGCGTCGTCGAGGGCGTGGCTGACGGTACGGGCGTCCCCGGCGACCCGGCGCAGCAACGCGTCGCCGTCGGCCACCGCATCCCCGCCCGGCGCGCCGGACCCGTCGGGCGAGAGTTGCCGCAGCCCGAGCAGCGCGGCGACGCCGTCGCGTTCCTGGGCGACGAGCCGGTCGACCCGGCGGCCGACCTGCTGGTGCAGCGCGTCCCGGGTGTCGAGGAGCCGCCGGTGGGCGGCGTGCACGGCGGGGCGCAGCGCGTCGGTCACCCCGGCGGTGGCGATGGCCCGCAGGATGCCCACGTCCCGCAGCCCGCCGGCGGCCTCCTTGAGGTCGCCCTCCAGCAGGAAGGCCAGCTCGCCGTGGGTCTCCCAGCGGGCGGCGGTGATCTCCCGCAGGCGCGGGAGCTGCCGGACGGCGGTACGCCGCCAGTGGTCGGTGGCGGTGGACACGAGCTGGTCGGCGAGGTCCGGGTCGCCGGCCACGTGGCGGGCGTCGAGCAGGCCGAGGGCGACCTTGACGTCGTCCTGGGCGACGGAGAGCGCCTCGGCGACGGTGCGGACGGAGTGGTCGAGCCGCAGCCCGGCGTCCCAGATCGGATACCAGAGCGAGGCGGCCAGTTCGTCGATGCCGGGCACCCCGGCGTGCAGCAGCACCAGGTCGACGTCGCCGTACGGTGCGCACTGCCGCCGCCCCAGCCCACCGACCGCGACCAGCGCCAGCCCCGCCCGACGCGGGAACACCGACCGCAACCAGGCGTCGATCGCCTCGGCCCGCGCCTCCCGCGCCTCCGCCCCGATCCCCCCGGGTACGCCGACGACCTCGTTGACCAAGGGGTTCGCGTCGCCGTTCCCGGGGTGTCCGGACGCGTTCTCCTTGATCAACGAGGTCATCGGGGCGTCCTCAAAGGGCGTCCAGGCCGCGCTCGCCGGTGCGGACCCGGACGACCTCCTCGACGGCGGTCACCCAGACCTTGCCGTCGCCGATCTTGCCGGTGCGGGCGGCGCCCACGATGGCGTCGACGATCTTGTCGACCTCCATCTCGTCGGTGAGCACCTCGACCCGGATCTTGGGCAGGAACTCGACCGTGTACTCGGCACCCCGGTAGACCTCGGTGTGCCCCTTCTGCCGGCCGTAGCCCTGGACCTCGCTGACGGTCAGGCCGGCCACGCCGAGGGCGTGCAGGGCCTCCTTCACCGCGTCCAGCTGGTACGGCTTGATGACCGCGGTCACCAGCTTCATGTCCATCCCCTCCATCACAGGAACGTTAACCGGCGACCTTCTCGCTGACCGGCGCGGCGGGCTCGGCCGCCTCCTCGGCGGGCTCCGGGGCCGGCTTGGCGGTGCCGATCCCGGCCATCGCGAACGCGCCGCCGGCGCTGCCGCCGGTGGTGGGCGACAGGTCGTACGCGCTCTCCGCGTGCTCGGCGACGTCGATGCCCTCGACCTCCGCCTCGGCGGAGACCCGGAACCCGATCGTCTTGTCGATCACGAAGCCGAGGGCGTAGGCGACCACGAAGGAGTAGACCGTGACGATCAACGCGCCCAGCGCCTGCTTGCCGAGCAGGGTGGCGTTGCCCCCGACCAGCAGGCCGTCGCTGGCCACCAGGGAGCTCACCGAGGCCGTGCCGAACAGGCCGATCCACAGGCAGCCGATCCACCCGCCGACGAAGTGCACGCCGACCACGTCGAGGGAGTCGTCGTAGCCGAGCCGGTACTTCAGGCCCACCGCGAGGGCGCAGACCGCGCCGGCGACAAGACCCAGCAGCACCGAGGCGGCCGGGGTGATGAACGCGCACGCCGGGGTGATCGCGACCAGCCCGGCCACCGCGCCGGAGGAGGCGCCGACCAGGGTCGGCTTGCCGTCGCGTACCCACTCCACGACGAGCCAGCCGAGCAGCGCGGCGGCGGTGGCCACCTGGGTGTTGATGAAGGCCAGCGCGGTGACCCCGTCGGCGGTCAGCTCGGAGCCGGCGTTGAAGCCGAACCAGCCGAACCAGAGCAGCCCGGCGCCGAGCGCGACCAGCGGGACGTTGTGCGGCTTGGCGCTCTCCCGGGGCCAGCCGACCCGCTTGCCGAGGACCAGCACCAGCGCGAGCGCCGCGGCACCGGCGTTGATGTGCACCGCCGTACCGCCGGCGAAGTCCAGGGCACCGATGTCGCCGCCGATCAGGCCACCGCCCCACACCATGTGCGCGACCGGGAAATAGACCAGGGTGGCCCAGCCGAAGGCGAACACCAGCCAGCCGGCGAACTTGGTCCGGTCGGAGAGCGCCCCGCTGATCAGGGCGACGGTGATGATGGCGAACATCATCTGGAAGGCGATGAAGACGTAGAGCGGGATGCCGGTCTCGCCCCACAGGTCGCTCTCGCCGACGAACGTCTTGGTGCCCAGATACTGCCCCAGGTCGCCGATGAACTTGCCGCCCTCGCCGAAGGCGACGGTGAAGCCGTAGAAAAGCCACAGGATGCTGATGAGCCCGATGGATGAGAAGCTCATCATCATCATGTTGAGTACGCCCTTGGACCGGTTCAGCCCGCCGTAGAACAGGGCGAGACCCGGCGTCATTAGCAGCACGAGCGCAGACGACAGGAGCAACCAGGCGGTGTTGCCGGTGTCGATCTCCACGCTGCCTCCTCTCGGTGTGGATGTCCTCCCTCCGACTGAGTCCTGGCAGCGTCGCCCGTCAGCCGGTTGCGCGGAAGCTTGCTCGGCGGCTGTTTCCTGCACCGACACCGCTCGATTTCGGACGCGTGACGGGTTGTTTCCGGCGTGTGAAGAACGTCGATCATGGCGGAGGAAACGGAAAGAGCGGCCGTTCCGGGGAGGAACCGGCCACTCTTTGCGCGGAGAGCGAGGTCAGCGCAGGGCGTACTCCAGGGCGTGCCGCTCGTAGTCGAGCAGCCGCAGGTCGCGCATCGGGCGGCGGAGGTGGCCCTTGTGCACGATCCGGACGAACGCCGGGTCGCCGGCGGCGGCCATCCGCCGGATGCCCTCGACGTGGTCGACGATCCGCTTGCGGATGGTGCGGATCAGCCGGTGCCGATCGCGCGGGATCAGCCCGTACGCGTCGGCGAACAGCCGCAGCCGGCGTGGCCGGTCGGGGTGCTTCCAGCCGAGGGTGATGGAGTCCCGGTCGGAGAAGATCGGCACCCAGGTCCAGGCCGCGTAGGCCACGTCGTAGATCCGGGCACCGGGCGAGGCCAGGTCGAAGTCGATCAGCCCGAGCGTGCCGTCCGGCCGCCAGATCACGTTGTGCGGGGCGGCGTCGTGGTGGCAGATCACCTCGGTGTCCGGCGGGGGCGGGCCGAACGAGCGCCAGACCGCCCCCGGCGGCGGGTTGAAGCCGTACTGGGCGTCGTGGAACATCCGCAGCATGGTCGCCACGGTCACCAGGGCCTCGTCGGTGACCCAGTGCGGGGCCAGCGGATACTCCCCGCACTCCCCCTCCAGGTACGACAGGACCTCCCGGTTCCGCTCGTCCATGCCGAGGGCGCGAGGGGCGCCGGTGAAGCCGACGTATTCCAGGTGCCGCAGCAGGGCGTGCACCGAGGGGGTCCACGGGCCGGCGTTGCGCCGGACCGTGTCGCCCACCCGGACCACGGTGCTCACGTTCCCGCCGTGTAGCGGGATCTCCTGCGAAGTCACGTACGGTCTCCCGAGGCGCGGCGACGGGTGGCTGGGGTCGCGCCACCCCGCGTAGGCGCGATCGTCAGTCGTCACGTCGAGGCTACGCGTCCCGGGCGAGCGGCTCGGTGCCGAGCAGCGCGTCGACGAACTGCGCCGGCTCGAACGGGGCCAGGTCGTCCGGGCCCTCGCCGAGGCCGACCAGCTTGACCGGGATGCCGAGCTTGCGCTGCACGGCGATCACGATGCCGCCCTTGGCGGTCCCGTCGAGCTTGGTCAGCACCACGCCGGTGACGTTCACCACCTCGGTGAAGACTCGGGCCTGCTCCAGGCCGTTCTGGCCGGTGGTGGCGTCGAGCACCAGCAGGGTCTCGTCGATCGGGCCGTGCTTCTCCACCACCCGCTTGACCTTGCCCAACTCGTCCATCAGGCCGACCTTGTTCTGCAGGCGGCCGGCGGTGTCGATCAGCACGGTGTCGACCTGCGTGTCGATGCCCCGCTTGACCGCGTCGAAGGCGACGCTGGCCGGGTCGGCGGCCTCGGGCCCGCGGACGGTCTCCGCGCCGACCCGGCTGCCCCAGGTCTCCAGTTGGTCGGCGGCGGCGGCCCGGAAGGTGTCGGCCGCGCCGAGCAGCACGGTGTGCCCGTCGGCGATCAGCACCCGGGCGATCTTGCCGCAGGTGGTGGTCTTGCCGGCGCCGTTGACCCCGACCACCAGCACCACCCCGGGCATCCCCACCTTGGGGTCGGCGTTCAGTGACCGGTCCAGCGTCGGGTCGAGGGCGGTGACCAGCTCGGTGGCGAGCAGGTCACGCAGCTCCCCGGTGGACCGCGTGCCGAGCACCCGGGTCCGCTCCCGGAGGCGGTCGACGATCTCCCGGGTGGCCTCGATGCCGACGTCGGCGGTGATCAGGCTGTCCTCGATCTCCTCCCAGGCGTCCTCGTCCAGCCGTTCCCGGCTGAGCAGGCCGAGCAGGCCCCGGCCGAAGACGTTCTGCGAGCGGGACAGCCGGGAGCGCAGCCGGACCAGCCGGCCGGCGGTGGGCTCGGGCACCTCGAGCGGCACCTCGACCACCGGCGGCACCTCCACCACCGGCGGCGGCTCGACCAGGACCCCGGTGGACATCTCCGCCTCGGGTGCCTGGACCGGCGGGCCGGCCAGGTCCTCCTCGGCCCGGGTTTCGACCTCCGTCCTCGGCAGCGGCGGCTCGGGGCGCCGGCGCAGCCGGGGCACCACGAGGCTGAGGCCGCCGATGATCAGCACGCCGAGCAGGGCGATGATGACGAGGAGGTATTCCTTCATGCCCGAAATCCTGTCAGATGCCGGCGGCGGCGTCCCACTCACCGCCTCCGCACGCGGTGGAGCTGCGGGTACGCTCGCCGCAGCCAGGCGTGCCGAACCCGCCGGCCGGGTAGGAGAAGGTGAATCGTTTCCCCTCGGAGGTGCCCGTGCCCAGCTCCCGCCTGCTCATCGGTCCGTTGCTGCGGCGGGTCGTCGGCACGCGGGCGACCGTCTGGGTGGAGACCAGCGCCCCCGCGGTGGTCACCGTCCGCACGGCCGACGGCGCCACGGGCAGCGCCCCGACCTTCTCGGCGTACGACCACCACTACGCGATCGTGGTGGTGACGGGGCTGACCCCGGACAGCGCCACGACCTATGAGGTGCTGGTCGACGACGAGGTCGCCTGGCCGGTTCCGGAGAGCGGCTTCCCACCCAGCGTGATCCGTACCCGGGCGGCGGACGACCGGGACCAGCCGGTGACCCTGATCTTCGGCTCGTGCCGGGAGACCACCCAGCACGCGACCGCCCGGAAGCTGCCCCCGGACGCGCTGGACGCGTACGCCCGGCGGCTGATGGCCGACCCGGACGCCGCCCGGCCCGACCTGCTGGTGCTCCTCGGCGACCAGGTCTACGCGGACATCACCTCGCCGACGGTGCGCCGACTACTCAAGCGGCGCCGGCGCCGGCCGACGGGCGCCCCGGCCATCCAGGTGGTGAGCTTCGACGAATACACGAAGCTCTACCTGGAGTCCTGGCGCGACCCGGAGATCCGTTGGCTGCTCTCCACCGTGCCCAGCGTGATGATCTTCGACGACCACGAGGTGATCGACGACTGGAACACCTCGGCCTCGTGGCGGGCGGACGTGCGCGCGCAGCCGTGGTGGGCGGAGCGGATCCGCAGCGGGCTCGCCTCGTACTGGGTCTATCAGCACCTGGGCAATCTCTCCCCGGACGAGATCGCCGCCGACCCGGTGTACGCCAAGGTCACCGCCGCGGAGGACGCCACCGGGGTGCTGCACGAGTTCGGCGAGCGGGTCGACCGGGAGGCCGATCTGGCGCACGACACCGAGCGCTGGCGGGCTGTGCAGTACCAGTGGAGCTACGCGCTGGACCTGGGGCGGACCCGGCTGGTGATGCTGGACAACCGCTCCAGCCGGGTGCTGGAGTCGGGTCACCGGGCGATGCTGCCGCCGGGCGAGTGGTCCTGGTTCCTCGACCGGGCGCACGGCGTCTACGACCACCTCGTCGTCGGCGCGTCGCTGCCCTGGCTGCTGCCGCCGGGCATCCACCACGTCGAGACGTGGAACGAGCAGCTCGCCGACTCCCCCCGGCCCTGGGTGGCGCGGCTCTCCGAGCGGATCCGGCGGGCCTGTGACCTGGAGCACTGGGGCGCGTTCCGGCGTTCCTTCGACGCCCTGGCCGAACTGTTCGCCCGGCTGGGCAGCGGGACCCCCGCCGGGCCCGGGGCGCGGGTGGGCGCCGGTCCGGCGTACCCGGCGCCGGCCTCGATCAGCGTGCTCTCCGGGGACGTGCACCACTCGTACGTGGCCCGGGCCAGGTTCGCCGACCGGAGCGTCCGCACCCCGGTGCACCAGCTCACCTGCTCCCCGATCCACAACCAGGTGCCGGCGGGGATGCGCCCGCTGATGCGGCTCGGCTGGAATCCCGGGCCGGCCGGGGCCGCCCGCGCGCTGGCCCGCTCGGCCGGGGTGCCCCGCTCGGCCGTGCGGTGGCGGAAGCTGGCCGGGCCGTACTTCGGCAACGCGGTGGCGACGCTGACCCACCGGGGCCGGTCGGCCGAGGTGGTGATCGAGGGCACCACCAGCGACGGCCACCTGCGTACCGTGGCGCGGCAGCCGCTCAGCGAGCCGGCGTGAGTACGCTTCCTCCGTGGACGATCACCTGCCGGAGACCCTGCGCGCGGTGGAGCACGAGCTGACCGCGCTGCTGCGCCGCGGCCGAGCGCTGTCCTGGGAGATCGCCCGGGAGGTCCACCCCAACCTGGAGCCGAACGCGTACGGACTGCTGCTCTGGCTGCGCCGGTGCGGCTCGATCCGGCTCACGGATCTGGCCGCGCGGCTCGGCATCGGCAAGGGCACGCTGAGCCGGCAGATCCACGGCCTGGAGGGGCTGGGCCTGGTCCGGCGCGACCCGGACCCGACCGACCGGCGGGCCGCCCAGCTCAGCCTCACCGAGGAGGGCACCCGCCGGTTCGACGCGGCGCGGGCGGCCCGACTCGGGCAGATCCGGCGTACGATGGAAAGCTGGCCGAAACAGGACGTCGAGGACTTTGCCCGACTGATGCACAAGTTCAACGAGACCTTCTGATCTGGGCGCCCCGGAATACCTTCGGCGCTCACCCGGTTGTTGCTTGAGGCAACCAAGGTCCTACGGTTGCCTGAGGCACCGATCCCCCGACCTGCTCCGGAGGCAATCACGATGACCCAGGCGACAGCGCCCACCCGGGCGACCGCCGGCGACATGACCCACCGGCAGATCCTGGAGGCACTCTCCGGCCTGCTGCTGGGCATGTTCGTCGCGATCCTCTCCTCCACGGTCGTCTCGAACGCGCTGCCACGGATCATCACCGAGCTGCACGGCGGCCAGTCCGCGTACACCTGGGTGGTCACCTCCACGCTGCTGGCGACCACCGCGACCACCCCGATCTGGGGCAAGCTCGCCGACCTGACCAGCAAGAAGCTCCTGGTCCAGCTCGCCCTCGGCATCTTCGTGCTGGGCTCGGTGCTGGCCGGGCTCTCCCAGTCCACCGGTCAGCTCATCGCCTGCCGGGTGCTCCAGGGCGTCGGCGCGGGCGGCCTGACCGCCCTCGCCCAGGTGATCATGGCGACGATGATCGCCCCGCGCGAGCGCGGCCGCTACAGCGGCTACCTCGGCGCCGTGATGGCGGTCGGCACCATCGGCGGCCCGCTCATCGGTGGCGTGATCGTCGACACCGACTGGCTCGGCTGGCGCTGGTGCTTCTACGTCGGCGTGCCGTTCGCCGCGCTCGCCCTGATCGTGCTCCAGAAGACCCTGCACCTGCCGGTGGTGAAGCGCCCGGCGAAGATCGACTGGTGGGGCGCCACCCTCATCACGGCAGCGGTCTCGCTGCTGCTCATCTGGGTCACCCTCGCCGGCGACCGGTACGCCTGGATCTCCTGGCAGAGCGCCGTCATGGTGGCCGGCGCGGTGCTGCTCGGCGCGCTCGCGATCCGGGTGGAGCAGCGCGCCAGCGAGCCGATGATCCCGCCGCGGCTGTTCCGCAGCCGCACCATCAGCCTCGCCGTGGTCGCCAGCATCGCGGTCGGCGTGGGCATGTTCGGCGCCTCGGTCTTCCTCGGCCAGTACTTCCAGATCAGCCGCGGCGAGAGCCCGACCATGTCCGGCCTGATGACCCTGCCGATGATCGGCGGTCTGCTGGTCGCCTCCACGGTGGTCGGCCGGATCATCACCAACACCGGCCTCTGGAAGCGCTACCTGGTCGCCGGCTCCGCCCTGCTCACCGTCGGCTTCGCCCTGATGGGCACGCTGCGGGCCGACACCCCGTACTGGCGGATCGCCATCTTCATGGCGCTGATCGGCCTGGGGCTGGGCATGACCATGCAGAACCTGGTGCTCGCCGTGCAGAACACGGTCGGCACGCACGAACTCGGCGCGGCCAGCTCGGTGGTCGCCTTCTTCCGCAGCCTCGGCGGCGCGATCGGCGTGAGCGCGCTCGGCGCGGTGCTCGGCCACAAGGTCAAGGACTACCTCGCCGAGGGGCTGGCCGGACTCGGCATCAAGGCGTCCAGCTCGGGCAGCGGCGGCACCCTGCCCGACGTGCACACGCTGCCCGCCCCGATCCGGGCGGTCGTCGAGGCCGCCTACGGGCACGGTGCCGGGGACATCTTCCTGGCCGCCGCCCCGTTCGGGCTGATCGCGCTGATCGCGGTCGTCTTCATCAAGGAAGTCCCGCTGCGCCGGCACAACGGCGACCCCCTCTCCGCCGAGATCGAGCGGGAGTCGACCGTCGCGGCCGGCGGCGGCGCCCCGGTGGTCCGGACCGGCATCCAGGAGTGACCCATGAGCGAGCGAATCAGCCAGCTCAGCGCGTCGGTGCCGCATGCCTTCGCCGACGGTAGGGAGGCGACGGCATGAGCGAGCGGAGCGAGCGAATCAGCCAGCTCAGCACGTCGGTGCCGCGTGGCTTCGCCGACCGTAGGGAGGCGACGGCATGAGCGCATCCGTCGAGCGCGAGAAGTACGGCCCGGAGGCCCGGCCGCTGCCGTTCGAACGCGGCACGGACGGCCCCCGGGTGGTGCTGGTCGGCGTGGACGGCACCCGCACCTCGCTGCGGGCCGCCGCGTACGCGGCCGGGCTGGCCCGCCGGCAGCGCTCCGGCCTGGTGGTGGTGTTCGTCAGCTCCCCGGTCCCGTACGCCGGGATCATGACCGGGGTGGTGGCCGGGGCGGTCCAGCAGACCCACGACGAGCTGGCCGCCGAACTGCGCGCCGAGTGCCGGCGCGGCGCCGAGGAACTGGGCCTGCCGGTCACCTTCCTCTGCCGGCGCGGGGACGCGTACACCGAACTCTGCGCGGCGGCCGACGAGACCCGCGCGGACCTGGTGGTGGTCGGGGCGTCCGAGCAGGCCGGGCACCGCCTGGTCGGCTCGGTCGCCACCCGCCTGGTGCGGGCCGGCCGCTGGCCCGTCGTGGTGGTGCCCTGACGGAAGGCCCCCTCCTGACGCGTGGCGTGGTGAAGGGGCTCCTCCGCAACGCCGCGTAATCGGGTCGCCGGTGCCGGACGCGCTCGCCAGGATGGCGGGCATGACCTGGAGAGCACCGGAGATCACCCGGAAGAACGAGCCCTACGTCGGCGACGAGCGCACCATGCTCGAAGGCTGGCTCGACTACCACCGCGACACCCTGCTGCTGAAGTGTGCGGGCCTGACCGCCGAGCAGTTGAAGACCCCGAGCGTCGAGCCGTCCGGCCTCACCCTGCTCGGCCTCGTCCGGCATCTGACCGAGGTCGAGCGCTGGTGGTTCCGGATCCGGGCCGCCGGCCAGCCGCTCGACAGCGTCTACTGCACCGACGCCTCCCCGGACGGGGACCTGGACGACGTCGCCGACGCCGACGCGGCGGCCGACTTCGCCGCCTACGCCGCCGAGGTCGAGGCCGCCCGGCAGGCCGCCGCCGCCCTCACCCTGGATCAGACGTTCACCCGCCGACGCCGGGACGGCAGCGCCGACGAGATGAACGTCCGCTGGGTGTACGTCCACCTGATCGAGGAGTACGCCCGGCACAACGGGCACGCCGACCTGATCCGGGAGCGGATCGACGGCGTCACCGGCGACTGATCCGCGCGCTCCTTCCCCCGACCGGCCAGCGGCACCGGACGAACAGCTCTCATGATCTTGGCCAACCGTCCACAGTCCGCCGCCACCGGCAACCCACCGCGGCGGCCACCCGTCTAGCGGGTGGACGGGTCGTGGCCGGGCCCGTCCCCGCCGCTGACCCGTCCGCTCCGGACGCCGCGACGGACACGGGGGCCGCCGAGGCGGGAGCGCGACGATGGTCGACGGGGAATGGACGACGCACACCCGGAGAAGCACTCTGGGCATGCTCGGGGCGGTCGGGGCGGCGGTGCTGCTGGGTGGCGAGGCGTGCGGCCGGCCGGCCCGGACCAGCCCGCCCGCCGACCCGCACTATCCGGGAGACCCGACCGGCCCCGCCCCGACGACCGCCCCGACGACCGCCCCGGCCCCCGGCTCCCGCCCGGCCGTCGTGGCGGAGAACGCCCGATCCGGCGCCGCCGACTTCAGCCTGACCAGGCACGGGTTCGCCACCGACAAGGGCGGTGAGATCGCCGGCTACGTCCACGCCACCAGCGTGGCGCCCGGCGAGGAGCTGGAGTTCCGGGTCTCGGTCTCCCGCCCCCAGCGCTACCAGATCACCGTCTTCCGGGTCGGCCACTACGCCGGCAGCGGGGCCCGGGCGGTGATCGTCAGCCCGTGGCTCGACGGGTTCCGGCAGGCCGCGCCGGACGTCGACCCCGACACCGGCGCGGTCTCCTGCGCGTGGCGCACCGGCTGGCGGCTGACCGTCACCCCGGACCTGGTGAGCGGTCTCTACCTGGCCCTGCTCGCCGGTGCCGCCGGGCAGCACCAGTGGATCCCCTTCGTGGTGCGCGACCCGGCGCAGCGGGCGGGCGCGCTGGTGGTCCTGCCCACCAGCACCTGGCAGGCGTACAACGGCTGGCCCATGGACGGGCGCACCGGAGCCAACCTCTACTACGGCTACGACGACGCCGGGCGCTGGACCACCGGGCACCGCGCCCGGGCGGTCAGCCACGACCGGCCGTACGCCGGCAACGGGATCCCGCACCTCGCCAACCAGGAAGTCGGCTTCGTCCAGTGGGTCGAGGGGCAGGACCTCGACATCACGTACGCCACCAGCGAGGACCTGCACAGCGCACGGGTGAACCCGGCCCGGTACCGGGCCGTCGTCTTCCCCGGCCACGACGAGTACTGGTCGGCGCCGATGCGCCGGTCGGTCACCGCGGCCCGCAACGGCGGCACCAGCCTGGTCTTCCTGGCCGCCAACAACTGCTACTGGCGGATCGACTACGGCGCCGGCGGCCGGTTGGTCCGGTGCGCCAAGAGTTCCGTGCCGTCGTCCGGCTCGATCCCGCCAGAGGTCAAGTGGCGGTCGGCCGGGCACCCGGAGCAGCAACTGATCGGCGCCCAGTACGTCAGCATGATCGACGGCCAGGCGCCGCTGGTGGTCCGGGCCAGCGACCACTGGTTCTGGGCGGGCACCGGTCTCCGGGACGGCGACCTGATCCCCGAGGTGGTGTGGGGCGAGGCCGATCAGCGGACGCCCGGGGTCCCGCAGCCCCGAGCGGTGGAGCGGACCCTGCTCGCCGACTCCCCCTACTCCCGGCAGGGCGAGACGCACCGGCAGCACACCCACCTCTACCGGGCACCCTCCGGAGCCTGGGTGTTCATCGCCGGCACGCTGGGCTGGACCCGGGTGCTCGCCGACTCGGCGGCCGCCGATCCCCGCCTGGCCCGGGCCACCCTGAACCTGCTCCAGCGGGTGGTGCGGTAGCTCAGGTCAGGCGGCCCGGCTCAGAACGCCAGCGCGGCGCGCAGGTAGCGCAGGTCCCCGGGGCCGGTCCAGCGGTGCGCGGAGAGGCCGGCCGCGCGGGCGCCGGAGACCGACCGGTCCTCGTCGTCGACGAACAGCACCCGCGACGGCGACGTCTCCAGCGCCGCGCAGGCCACCTGGAAGTACTCCTTGGCCGGCTTGCTCACCCCGACCACCGAGGAGTTCACCACCGCGTCGAAGTCGTCGGTGAGGCCCAGGGCGGCCAGGTCGGCGTCGAGCTGGTCGGTGGCGTTGGTGCCCAGCCCCACCCGTACGCCCGCCTCCCGCACCTGGCGGATGAACGCGAGCACCTCCAGGTCGACCTCGCCCCGGTAGCGCTGCCACTCCTCGACCGCGGCACGGGCCCGCTCGGCACCCACCGACGGGGTGAGCGCGTCCGCCACGCTGGCCATCCACTGTGCGTGGCTGACCTGGCCGGTGAGCACCGGTTGGAGCAGCCCCCACGACATGGCGATCTCGCCGAGGACGCCCTCGGTGAGCCCGTACTCCTGCTCGACGCCGGCGGCCACCGCCGGATCCCAGCAGCGCAGCACGCCGTCGAAGTCCACCAGGAGCGCCGTCGCGCGTTCCCGACTCACTCGTCTGTCTCCTGCCCGTCGTCGTCGGCCCGGTTGAGCCGCTGGCTGATCACCTGGGTGACCCCGCTGCGCATGGTCACCCCGTAGAGCGCGTCGGCGATCTCCATGGTCCGCTTCTGGTGGGTGATCACGATGAGCTGGCTCTTCTCCCGCAGCTGCGCGAGCAGCGTGATCAGCCGGCCCAGGTTCACGTCGTCGAGGGCCGCCTCCACCTCGTCCATGATGTAGAACGGGCTGGGTCGGGCGCGGAAGATCGCCACCAACATGGCCACCGCGGTCAACGACCGCTCCCCGCCGGAGAGCAGCGACAGCCGCTTGATCTTCTTGCCCGGCGGGCGGGCCTCGACCTCGACGCCGGTGGTCAGCAGATCCTCCGGGTCGGTGAGCACCAGACGCCCCTCGCCGCCGGGGAAGAGCACGGTGAACACCTGCTCGAACTCCCGCGCGGTGTCCTCGAACGCGCTGGCGAAGACCTCCAGGATCCGTTCGTCGACGTCCTTGACCACGGTGAGCAGGTCCCGGCGGGTGGCCTTCAGGTCCTCCAACTGCTCGGAGAGGAACTTGTAGCGCTCCTCCAGCGCGGCGAACTCCTCCAGGGCCAGCGGGTTGACCTTGCCGAGCAGGGCCAGCTCCCGTTCCGCCTTGGCGGCCCGCTTCTCCTGCACCGGCCGCTCGTAGCGGACCGGGTCGGGCACCGGCCGGCCCTCCTTCTCCGCCGCCGCCACGTCCGCGTCGGTGGGCGGGACGAGCTGTTCCGGGCCGTACTCGGCGACCAGGGTCGCCACGTCGAGGCCGAAGTCCTCGGCGGCCTTCGCCTCCAACTGCTCGATGCGCAGCCGCTGCTCGGCGCGGGCCACCTCGTCCCGGTGCACCTGACTGGTCAGTCGGTCCAGCTCGCCGCCGAGCCGCTTGGCCGCGCCGCGTACCTCGGACAGCTCGGCCTCGCGGGCGGCGCGGTCGCGGGCCACGGCGTCGCGCTGCTCCTCGGCGCGGGCGAGGGAGACGGTGAGCCGGGTCAGCGCCTCCCGGGCGCCGCCCACCACGGCCCGGGCGATGGCCGCGCCGCGAGTGCGGGCCGCCCGCCGGGCCGCCGCGCGCTCCCGCGCGGCCCGCTCGGCGTTCGCCTGCCGGGCCAGCGAGTCGGCCCGGCCGGCGATCGAGGAGACCCGCTCCTCGGCGGTACGCACGGCGAGCCGGACCTCCATCTCGTTCTGCCGGGCCTGCGGCACCATCGCGGCGAGCTGGTCGCGCTCCTCCGTCGACGGTTCGGCGTCGATCGGGGTGGTCTCGGCCAGCCGCAGCCGCTCCTCCAGCTCGGCCAGCGCCTGCAGGTCGCGTTCCCGGGCCGCCTCGGCGCGGGCCCGGGACTCGCCGAGCCGGTCGGTCTCGGCCTTCGCCGACCGCGCGGCGGCGCCCAGCTCGGCCAGCCGTCGGGCGGCGGCGTTGCGGTGGCTCTCCGCCTCCCGCTTGGCCGCGGCCGCGTGCTGGACGGCGTCCTTCGCGGCGGCCACCTCGGCGCGCGCGTCGACGAGCTGCTCGCGGAGCTCGGCGCTGGTCCGCTCGGCGGTGAGCCGGTTGGCCCGGGCCTCCTCGACGGCCGCCTGCACCTCGATGTAGCTGGGCGCCTTGGCCGACCCGCCAGCCGCCGCGTACGCGCCGACCACGTCGCCGTCCGGGGTGACCGCGCGCAGCTCCGGGTTGCCGGCGACCAGCTCGGCCGCGGCGGACAGGTCGTCGACCAGCACCACGTCGCGCAGGGCCCGGTGCACCGCCGGCCGGATCTCGGCGGAGCACTCCACCAGGTCGGGTGCCCACTGGGCGTTGTCCGGCAGCTTCGGGCGCAGCGCGTCGGCCGGGCCGTCCATGCCGGGCCCGGCGGGGCTGCCGACCAGCAGGCCGGCCCGCCCGGCGTCGGAGATCTTGAGCAGCCGCATCGCCTCGACGGCCTCGTCCACGCCGCTGACGGCGACGGCGTCGGCGAGCCCGCCGAGGGCGGCGGCGAGCGCCGCCTCGTGGCCGGGCGCGACGGTGAGCAGCCCGGAGAGGCTGCCCAGCAGGCCGGGCACCTGGTCGGCGCGGGCCAGCAGCGCTCCGGCGCCGTCCTTGCGGCGCAGGCCGAGGGCGAGCGCCTCCTCCCGGGCCTTCCAGGTGGCCGCGTCCTTCTCGGCGGCCCGCTCGGCGTCGGCGAGGCTGCGGACCGCGGCCTGCGCCTGCTCGTGGACGGCCACCGCCTCGGCGTGCCGGGCGTCCAGGTCGGCGTTGTCCCGGTCCGCCTCGGTGGACTGCTCGGCGACCGCGTCGAGTTCCGCCTGGGCCTTCTCGGCGCGGGCCAACGCGTCGGCGTGCGCGGCGGCGAGCCGTTCGATCTCCTCGCCGGCACTGGTGGTACGGGCCCGGGCCGAGTTGACCTGGCCGGTTAGCCGGGCCAGCCCCTCGCGGCGGTCGGCGATGGCCTTGGCCGCCGCGACCAGTTCCCGCTCGGCGGCGGCGAGCTGCCGTTCCAGCTCCTGTCGGTGCTCGACCGCCTCGGCCAGCCGGATCTGGTCCTCGGTGAGCGCCGCGCGGAGCTCCTCCTCCTGCTCGCGGACCCGCTGCGACTCCGCCTCCAGCTGGTCGGGGTCGCGGCCCGGGCGCTCGTCGTCTCCGGTGGCGCTCAGGTGGCGCAGCCGTTCCCGGGCGAGCTGCTCGATGGAGCGGAACCGCTCTTGGAGGGCGGAGAGCTTGTACCAGGTGTCCTGGGCGGCGGCGAGCAGCGGGGCGTCCTCGGCGAGGGCGCTCTCCAACTCGCCGAGCCGGGCCTGCACCTCGGTGTGCTCCGCCTCGATCTGCTCCCGCCGCTCGCGCAGCGCGGTCTCGTCGGCGATCTCCTTGTCCAGCGTGGTCCGCAGGGTGTGCAGGTCGTCGGCGAGCAGGCGCAGCCGGGCGTCGCGCAGGTTGGCCTGGATGGCGGCGGCGCGGCGGGCCACCTCGGCCTGCCGGCCCAGCGGCTTGAGCTGGCGGCGCAGCTCGGCGGTGAGGTCGGTGAGCCGGTTGAGGTTGGTCTGCATCGCGTCGAGCTTCCGCAGCGCCTTCTCCTTGCGCTTGCGGTGCTTGAGGACGCCGGCCGCCTCCTCGATGAACGCCCGCCGGTCCTCCGGCTTGGCGTGCAGCATGCCGTCGAGCCGGCCCTGGCCGACGATGATGTGCATCTCCCGGCCGATGCCGGAGTCCGACAGCAGCTCCTGGATGTCGAGCAGCCGGCAGGAGTCGCCGTTGATCTCGTACTCGCTCTCGCCGGAGCGGAACATCCGGCGGGTGATGGAGACCTCGGTGTACTCGATCGGCAGCGCGCCGTCGGTGTTGTCGATGGTGAGGGTGACCTCGGCGCGGCCCAGCGGCGCCCGGCCGGCGGTGCCGGCGAAGATGACGTCCTCCATCTTGCCGCCGCGCAGCGCCTTGGCGCCCTGCTCACCGAGCACCCAGGCGATGGCGTCGACGACGTTGGACTTGCCGGAGCCGTTCGGGCCGACCACGCAGGTGATCCCGGGCTCCAGCTTCAGCGTCGTCGCGGAGGCGAAGGACTTGAAGCCCTTCACCGTCAGGCTCTTGAGATGCACCTTCTCGATCCTCGTCCGGTGGCCGCCGTACCGTCGCCGGCTGCGCGGACCTGGTGAACCCGCAGACTAACCCGCGGCCGGGGAGACCCCGGTACGCGACCCACCCCACGCCGGTCATGTCCGGTTCCCGGCGGCGTCCCGAAACTGCAAGATCGTATTCGCGGCCCCGGTCGCCGACGGCAATTTCGGGGCGCCTCACCAGTTCGGAAGATGCGGCGCGAAAACAAAAACCCACACACAAAGCTGCGCGCCGGCACTGCGGTGTCGGCGCGCGTTTTCGGGTGGTGCGATTCAGTTTTCCGACGGATCGAGATCAGGTCAGTGCCGGCTCGGCCAGCCGGAGGAGGTCGTCCGCCTCCGCCGCAGCCGCCGCGAGCCGATCATTGTCGGCACGCAGACGCGTGATCTCGAACTCCAGTGCCTGAACCCTGGCACGCAGTCGGGTGACCTCGTCGAGCATACGCCGGTCGGGCGCTGCACCTACGTGGCCGTAGAGGGCCTTCGCCATGCTGACTCCTTGATATGCGCTGCCGGAAAGGCCGGCCAACGCGCGCCCATGATGTTCGCGGCTGCCCTACCAGCAAAATGCGGGCATGGCTGGGCGCGACTGGCGACACCTATATATTGAGCCTTAAACCCCTCCTTCGTCAAGTTCTCGCAGGCCGTAGATCATCTCGACGTCGACCTGTCCACTTGTCGGGGGGCTGCCGTGAGGCGCGGACACGCTCTGTCCGGACGCCTTTACTGTACGCCCGGAAATGTGTGAACGCCTCACCCTCCGTGTCGGGTTCCCCTTAACTCTTTCTTAGCCGCGTTGCCGCAGGTCGCGGCCCACCCGTAGCGTCAGCCCGGCCCGCAACCGACCCGTGGAGGGGACAGGCGTGTATCGCTGGACCGACCCGACCGAACCGGACGGCGTTCCCCGACGCCCCGAGCAGCCGGCCGACGAGGGCCCGGCCTGGCTCACCGACCGGCCGGAGCCGCGGTCGGCGTACCTGTTCGGGGACGACCCCGAACAGCCGGGCGCGGACTGGGCCGACACGCCGACCGGCGTCTGGCCGGCCGGCGCTCCGCACGCCCCGTGGGCGGCCGCCCCGGCGGACCCCCGGCCGGCCTCCGACGGGACCGGCTTCCGCCCCGCCGAGGCGGACGGGCCCGGATTCCGCTCCGCCGCGGACCGGACCGGTGACCTCCCCCAGCCCGGCCCGGACTGGACCGACCAGCGCTACCTGCCCGGCCCGGCCTGGACCGGCCACTCCCCGGCCGCCGACCGGACCGGCGGGCAGCCGCCGTTCGAGCCGGGCGCGCCGACCGCCCCGTTCGAGCGGGCCGCCGACTGGCCTCCCGCAGCGGACCCCGGCGCCGCCTGGGACCCGTCAGCGGAGCCCGACGCCGGCTGGCACGCCACCGAGGAACCCACCGTCAGCTGGCAGCCGGAGGTGTCGGCCGTCGGCCCGCACCCCACCGATGGGCCCGCCTGGCGGCCGGTGACCGACAGCCCTGCCGAGGGGACGGGCCGGCACCGGCAGAAGCGCCGGTTCCCGCGCCCCCTCCTGGTCGGTGGGGCCGCCGCCGCGGCGACCCTCGTGGTGAGCCTCGGCATGGCCGCCGTGCTGCTGCCCGGCGGTGACCAGCGAACCGAGTCGACCTCCGCGGAGGAGCCGGTGGCCGCCGCCCCGGTCGTGCCGGGCAGCGCCGGGGACGCGCCCGGCGACGCCCTCGCGGCGCCCACCTCCCCCACCGCCGCCCCGACCAGTGCCCGGCCGAGCCCGACCCGGGCGGCCGCCCCGAAGCCCAGCCGGACCACCGCGCCGTCCCGGCAGCTGACACGCAGCGCCGCGCCCCCGGCCACCGCCGCCCGCAGCGCCGCGCCGAGCGGCATCAGCGCCGAGCTCCAGCAGGTCGTCGACCTGGTCAACAAGGAGCGGGCCAAGGCCGGCTGCAAGGCGCTGGCCGTCGACGACAAGCTCATGCTGGCCGCCCAGCGGCACAGCCAGGACCAGGCCAACCACAAGACCATGTCGCACGACGGCAGCGACGGCAGCGACCCTGGCCAGCGGCTCGACCGGGTCGGCTACGCCTGGCGGGCGTACGGCGAGAACGTCGCCTGGAACCAGCAGACCCCGGCCGCGGTGATGGACGCCTGGATGAACAGCCCGGGCCACCGCGCCAACATCCTGAACTGCTCGTTCACCGAGATCGGTGTCGGTGTCGCGCGGAGCAACGGGCCCTACTGGACCCAGGACTTCGGCACCCCGCGCTGACCGGCGCGTCGTGACCGGGTCCGCGTTCGTTTGACCGGGTGAGGTACGCCCGGACGGGCTCACCGTGACGGCCGGGCCGGATCGGCGTACCGGCTGGGGGCGGCGGAGTGCCGCCCGCGACCCGGGAGCTGTCGATGCGGATCCGGCCGGCGCCGGCCGCGCCGCGCACCCGGCCAGCCCGCGTCCTCCCCCGCGGGCTGTGCCGGGGCGTGGCGGCCGTCATGACGGTGCTGCTGCTCGCCCCGGTGCCCGGGTGCGAGCGGCCGCTCGTCCCGCCCGGAGCACCCACCCCCTGGCCGGCCGAGCTGGCCCGGCGCTGGCAGTGGCAGTGGCAGCTCACCGGCCCGCTGGACGTGACCGCCGACGCGGACGTCTTCCTGCTCGACCCGGTCCGCACCACCTCCGCCGAGACCGCCGCGCTGCGCGCCCGGGACCGCCGGTTGGTCTGCCAGGTGAGCGTCGGCACGTACGCGCCGAGCGACCCGGACGCCAGCCGCTACCCGGCGGACCTGCGCGGCGGCCCGGTCACCGGTCGCCCGGACCGCCGTTGGCTGGACGTCCGCCGCTGGGACACGCTGAAGCCGGTGCTCGCCGACCGGCTCCGGCTGTGCCGGGGCAAGGGCTTCGGCGCGGTGGCGCTCGACGACGCCGACGGCTACCTGCACCGGCCCGGCTTCCCACTCGACTTCGACGACCAACTGCTGTTCAACCGGCGGCTGGCCGCCCTGGCCCGCCAGCTCGACCTCTCCCCCGGGCTGGTCGGTGACGTGCCGCAGGTGGCCGCGCTGGCCCCCGACTTCGACTTCGCCGTCAACCAGGAGTGCGTACGCCGGCGCGAGTGCGCCAAGCTGCTGCCCTTCGCCGACGCGCACAAGCCGGTCTTCCACGTCGAGTACACCGGCGACCCGGCGGCGTTCTGCGTCACCACGGTCGGCTACGGCTTCGCCTCGATGCGCAAGGACCGGGCACTGGACGCCTGGCGGAAGCCCTGCCCCCTCCCATGACCCAACGCCCCCCGGCCGGGGCGCCCCTCCCCGTGCCCGCGCCGCTCGCCCCAGCTAGCGGTGATCATGAAGTTGTTGTCGCGACACGCCGATGTGGAGGGCAACAACTTCATGATCACCGGGGCGGGGGGCGGGGACGGGGGACGGGGGCGGGCAGCGGGGGGCGGGGTGGAAGCGGGGGTGGGCCGGGCCGCGGATGCGGCCCGGCCCGGTGGGGACGTGCGGGTCAGTGGGCGCCGACCAGTTCCGGGGTGGGGGTGGGCGGGTCGGCGGGCGGGGTTGCCGAGCGGGCGCGCAGGAAGCGCGGGGCCCACCAGTTGGCGTCGCCCAGCAGGGTCATCAGCGACGGCAGCACCACGGCCCGGATGATCGTGGCGTCCAGCAGGATCGCCGCGGCCAGCCCGATGCCGAGCTGCTTCATGTCGATGGTGCTCAGCGTCGCGAAGATCGAGAAGACCCCGACCATCACGATGGCCGCGCTGGTCACCACGCCCGCCGACGAGGTGATCCCGTACGCCACCGCGTCCCGGTTCGGCAGGCCGCCCCGGACGCCCTCGCGGATCCGGCTGACCACGAAGACGTGGTAGTCCATGGAGAGCCCGAAGAGGACCACGAACAGGAACAGCGGCAGCCAGGTGACGATCGCGTCCATCGAGGTGAAGCCGAGCAGCCCCGCCGCCCAGTCGCCCTGGAAGACCAGCACCAGCAGGCCGTACGCGGCGCCGGCGGAGAGCAGGTTCAGCAGGATCGAGGTGAGCGCGACCACCACCGACCGGAACGTCCAGGCCATCACCAGGAACGTCAGCGCCAGCACGAAGGCGGCCACGATCGGCAGCTTCTCCCGGATGTGCTGGGCGTAGTCCTCGTTGGCGGCCACGGCGCCGCCGACCGCGTACTCGATCCCGGGGATGCCGCGCAGCGCCACCGGGACCAGGTCGGTGCGCAGCTCGTGCAGCGAACGGGTGGCCTCGTCGGTGCGGCTGCCGTACGGGGTGGCCACCTCCAGCACCGACACCCGGCGGTCGGCCGACACCTTGATCTTCGGGCCGTCCCCCTCGGCCGGCGCGAAGAGCGGATCGGCGGCGGCCCGCCCGGCCAGGTCGGTCAGCGCGGCGTGCACCCGGTCGGCCTGCTCGGCCGGCGCCCGCACCGCCACCGTGTGGCTGGTGCCGTTGCTCGGGAAGGCGGCGGTGAGCCGGTCGTACGCCTGCATGGCAGGCGTGGTGCGGGGCACGTCCTCCATGCCGGGGAACTTCAGCTTCATGCCCAGCGCCGGGGCGGCCAGGGCGAGCAGCAGCCCGACCGAGACGATCAGGGTGGCCCGCGGGGCGCGCAGCGCGGGCTTCAGCACGGCCGGCCAGAACCGGGGCCGGGCCGGCTGGCCGTGCCGGCCGGTACGCGGGGCGGTGAGCCGCCACAGCAGCGGCACCCGGGGCCGGTCGACCCAGCGGCCGAGCTTGGCCAGCAGCGCGGGCAGCACGGTCAGCGAGCCGAGCACCGCGACCGCGACCACCAGGATCGAGCCGACGGCCAGCGACGAGAAGATGGCGTCCTGGGCGAGCAGCAGCCCGGCCATCGAGATGATCACGGCGGTGCCGGAGACCACCACGGCGTGCCCGGAGGTCTCCGCCGCGATCTCCACCGCGTCGAGCCCGGACCGGCCCTTCGCCCGCTCCTCGCGTTCCCGGCGGACGTAGAAGAGCGAGTAGTCGACGCCGACGGCCATGCCGATCAGCAGGATCACGCTGGCCGTGGTGTCGTTGGCCGGCACCAGGTGCGAGGCCAGGGTGGACAGCCCCATGGCCGCGGCCACCGAGGAGAGCGCGAGCAGCACCGGCACGCCCGCCGCGATCAGCGCGCCGAACGCGATGATCAGGATGGCCAGGGTGACCGGCAGGCTGAGCAGTTCCGCCCGCTTGAAGTCCTTCCCCAGCGTGTCGTCCAGCGCCTTGTTGATCGACGGCCCCCCGACCTGCTCGATCCGCAGCGCCGGGTGCGCCTCCTGCACCGTGGCGGTGGCGTCCCGCAGCGGCTGCACCCGGTCCGACGCGGTCTCCGGGTCACCGGACATGGTGATCGGCAGCAACAGCGCGTCGCCGTCCCGGGACGGCATCGGCGTACCCACCGAGGCGACCCCGTCGACCTGCCGCAGCCGGGCCGCCGCGTCGTCGGCGGCGGCCTTCGCCGCGGCCTGGTCGAGCGTCCCGGAGCGGGACGTGATCAGTACGTTCTCCGTCGCCGGCTCGTGGAAGCCGCCGCTGTCGATGATCAGCTCGGACCGTCCCACCTCGCCGGTCGCCTGGTCGGCGGAGCTCGCCTCCTTCAGGCCCGCGGCGTTGCCGCCCACGAAGCACACCGCCACGAACACCACCCACAGCGCGATGGCCCGCCACGGGTGCTCCGCACTCCACCGTGCCAACCGCACCGTCACCGGTCGCCTGCCCATACCCGGGTTCCCCCTCCAGACGTCGGCCCTGTGCCGACGGTCTGACGCTAGGGAGCGGGCGACGCCCGGACATCGGGGAACGGCCCCGGCTCGTCCCCCATCCGGCAGATCCCGGCCGGCCGGGCCCCAGGGGCTCCATCAACCGGACAGAACGGGCTTTTCAGGGTACGAGCGGGGGACGCGCCGGAAACCGCCCGACAGGGCACACCGGCGCAACCCCGAGCCGGCTCAGGGTCATCCCCGCAACGCCCCTCGGGGGCGGGGCTGGCAGCGCGGGCAACTGTAGGACGACCGGTTCATGAACGCCTCGCGCCGGATCGGCGCGCCGCACCGCGGGCACGGCTCCCCCTCCCGGCCGTACGCGTTCAGCGACCGGTCGAAGTAGCCGCTCTCGCCGTTGACGTTGACGTACAGCTCGTCGAAGCTGGTACCGCCCTGCTTGATCGCCTCGCCGAGGACGTCCCGCACGTGCCCGAGCAACCGGCTGACCGCCGGGCGGGTCAGCGCGTCGGTCGGGCGGGCGCCGTGCAGCCTGGCCCGCCACAGCGCCTCATCGGCGTAGATGTTGCCGATCCCGGAGATCAGGCTCTGGTCGAGCAGCGCCCGCTTCACCTCGGTACGCCGCCGCCGCAGCGCGGCCACGAAGTCGGCGTCGGAGAACTCCGGGTCCATCGGGTCCCGGGCGATGTGCGCGATCTCCGCGGGCAGCTCCGCGCCACCCTCGGACACCGACAGTCCACCGAACGTGCGCTGGTCGACGAAGCGCAGCTCCGGCCCGTCGTCGGCGAACCGGAACCGGACCCGCAGGTGCAGCTCGTCGGCCGCCCCGACCGGCTGGAGCAGCAACTGCCCGGACATGCCGAGGTGCCCGATCAGGGCGTCCCCGCTGTCGAGCGGCAGCCACAGGTACTTGCCCCGGCGCCGGACGTCGGTGATCGTCCGGCCGGTCAGCACGTCGGCGAAGTGCTCCCCACCCGGCTGGTGCCGGCGTACGGCCCGGGGGTGGCGCACCTCGACGGAGCTGATCGTCCGGCCGATGACCCACTGGGCCAGCCCCTGCCGGACCGTCTCGACCTCGGGCAGCTCAGGCACGGCCGGCGCCCGCCTCGGCCGCGTCGTCCGCGGTCGCCTCGGCCGCGGCCTTCGCGGCAGCCTCCGCCTCGGCCTGCTCGGTCAGCGTCCGCCAGGCCGACTCGGCGGCCCGCTGCTCGGCCTCCTTCTTGCTACGCCCCTCGGCGCCGCCGTAGCGGTTGCCGGCCACCACCACCCAGGCGGTGAAGGTCTTGAGGTGGTCCGGCCCGGTGCCCTCGATCCGGTATTCGGGGACGCCCAGCCCCAGCGCGGCGGTCAGCTCCTGGAGGCTGGTCTTCCAGTCCAGCGCGGCGCCCCGGCCGGCCGACTCGGCCATCAGCGGGTCGAACAGCCGGTGGATCACGATGGCCGCGGTGTCCAGGCCGTACTGGAGGTAGATCGCGCCGAGCAGCGCCTCCAGGGTGTCGGCCAGGATGCTGGCCTTGTCCCGGCCGCCGGTGGTCTCCTCACCCTTGCCCAGCAGCAGGTACGCGCCCAGCCCCGCCGGGCCGAGACCGCGCGCCACGTCGGCCAGCGCACGCATGTTCACCACGCTGGCGCGCAGCTTGGCGAGCTGCCCCTCGGGCAGGTCGGGGTGGTTGTGGAAGAGCGCCGTGGTGATCACCACCCCGAGCACCGAGTCGCCGAGGAACTCGAGCCGCTCGTTGGTGGGCAGCCCACCGTTCTCGTACGCGTAGGAGCGGTGGGTCAGGGCGCGCTCCAGCAGCTCCGGGTCGAGCGACACCCCGAAGGCCGCCTCCAGGTGGCCGACGGGAGCCCGCCGCCGCTTGTCGTTGGTCATGGTGCTACCTCGGTGTCGGTTCGGTCAGGTGCGAAATCGTGCGGTACGCCGTCGAGCAGGGCGGCGACGGTGTCGGTGGCGCCCCTGCGCCACAGGTGGGCCGCGAGGGCGATGCCGGAGGCGACGTCGTCGGGCCGGGCCGCGCCGTGGCAGACGACCACCGTGCCGGCCACCCCGAGCAGGGCCGCCGCGCGCGGGGCGCCGCCGCTCGCCGGGGGCCCGCCGGCCATCGCGTACGCGCCCTCGATCGCCTTGAGCAGCACGTTGCCGGTGAACCCGTCGGTGACCACGACGTCGGCGCGCGCGCCGAGGGAGACGTCGTACCCCTCGACGAGGCCGACGTATCGGGCGCCGCACGGCAGCGGCACGGCGGCGAGGGCGGGATCGGCGGCCCGGCGCAGCCGGTCGCCCTTGCCCGCCTCGGTGCCGACGGAGAGCAGCCCGACCCGGGGCGCGGCGACGGCGTGCGCCACAGCGGCGTACGCGGCACCGAGCACGGCGTGCCGGGCGAGGGTGGCGGGACGGGGTTCGAGCGTGCCGCCGACGTCCAGCAGCACGACCGGGCCGGCCACGGCGGGGAGGGTGGCCACCAGCGCCGGCCGGCGCACCCCGGTCCACCGGCCGAGGCCGAGGGCGGCGGCGGTGACGGTGGCGCCGGTCGAGCCGGCGGAGACGAGCGCGTCGGCGAACCCGTCGCGGACGGCGTTGACGGCCGCCTGGACGGTGCTCTCCGCGCGGGCGGCGGTGGGGTGGTCGGCCATGCCGACGACGGTCCGCACCGGGCGGACCGTGACGCGGGCACGCTGCTCGGGGGTGAGCGCGCCGATCAGCCCGTCGGCGACCTCGGTCGGTCCGACGAGCAGCAGGTGCAGGTCAGGGTCGGTGCGTACGGCCCGCAGAGCGCCGTCAACCACGACGGCGGGAGCATCGTCCCCGCCGAGGAGGTCGACGGCGATCCGCGCGGTGCCCGGCTCCGTCGGGACGCCGGCCGGGGGTCGGCCGGCGGCGGAGGGAGCCGGGGCACCGGGCGTGAGCCAGGGTGCGCGCGCCACCCGACCTGTGGTCGGGGACGTCACTCGGCGTCCAGGTCAGACCTCGAGGACCTGGCGGCCGTTGTAGGTGCCGCAGACGGAGCAGGCGGCGTGCGGCAGCTTCGGCGACTTGCACTGCGGGCAGGCCACGGTCGCGACCGCCGCGGCCTTCCACTGCGCCCGACGGGCCCGGGTGTTGCTGCGCGACATCTTGCGCTTGGGGACGGCCACGGTTGTTACTCCTCTTTACGGGTCAGTTGCGACAGGGCAGCCCAACGCGGGTCGACCTGCTGGTGACTGTGGTCGGCCGGCAGTTCGTCCCAGCGCACCCCGCAGTCGGGGCACAGGCCTGGGCAGTCCTCCCGGCAGAGCGGGTTGGTCGGCAAGGTGAGCACCACCGCGTCCCGCAGCGCCGGCTCCAGGTCGATCAGATCGCCCTGCATCCGGCCCACCTCGTCCTCGTCGGTCGTGATGTCCGTGGTGCTGTTCTCGTACGCGTACAGCTCCTGGATCGGCACGACCACCGAGTCGTCGATCTCACGCAGGCAACGGCTGCACTCGCCCTTGATGGGACCGCTGACGGTCCCGGAGACGAGCACACCCTCGGACACCGACTCCAGCCTCAGGTCGAGGTCGAGGTCCGCGCCCGCCGGCACACCGATCAACTCCACGCCGAGGTCCTCCGGTGCCGGCACGACCCGCTTGACCGTACGCAACGCGCCAGGCCGACGCGGCAGGTCCCTCGTGTCGAGGACCAGCGGCGACCTGGGGTTGAGTGGAGAAGGCGTGTGTTTGGGCATAGTCAGACTCCGGCCGGTGAGAGGCCGACAAAGAAGGTTACCTGGGCGACCGCCGGACCGTCGAACCGGGGCGTGGTGCGCCCCGGCCCCACCGGGTGCCGGCTGTCGGCTGCCGGCCCGGGCGTCGCTCAGAAGGGTAGCGGCCGGTCCGCCTCGTCACCGCCGAAGGTGCCGATCTCGCGCAGCGCGTGCATCTTGTCCCGGCCGCGCTCTATCGAGGCGAGTGCCCGGGTCAGGAACTGCTCGAAGTTGGCCAGCGCGGTGTCGACGTAGTCGTCCACCTCGTCGCGGAGGCGCTGTGCCTCCGCGCGGGCCTCGGCGATGATCCGGGCGCCCTCGTGCTCGGCGGAGACCGTGATCTCGTTCACCGAGACCAGGCGGGCGTGTTCCGCCTCACCCTCGCTGATGATCCGATCGGCCTCGCGCTTGCCGGCCTCCATGATCTTGTCCCGCTCCTCGAGCAGCGCGGCGGCCCGGCGCAGGTCAGCGGGGAGCTCGACGCGCAGCTCGTCGAGGGCGGCGATCATCTCGCCCCGGTCGACCATGCAGTTGTTGCGCGACATGGGGACGGAGCGGGCCTGCTCCACCATGGCGATCAGTTCATCGATGCGATCGAGCGGGTCCACCGGTACCTCACTCCTGTCGTTCGTCGGCCGACCTACATGATGCGGCCTGCGCCCGAATTCGGCGCTGCACACATCATGTCGCGCCCGCTCCACGCCGCGCCGGTCCACCCCCGCACGGCGCGTCGCGCGCCGCCCCGACGAGCGCCTGGCCAGGGCGTCGCGCGCCGCCCCGACGGGTCAGGGCGTCGGGCCGCCCGGCCGGCGCCGGGCGGCACCCTCGACGAGGACGCGGCGAACGGTCAGGCCCGGGCGTCCGGGGTGAGGCGGGCCACCAACTGCTCGCGGACCACGTCGGGGACGTGTGCCGAGATGTCGCCGCCCCACTTGGCCACGTCCTTGACCAGGCTGGAGGAGAGGAAGGAGTAGAGCGGGTTGGTCGGCATGAAGAGGGTCTCCACGCCGGCCAGGCCGATGTTCATCTGGGCCATCTGCAGCTCGTAGTCGAAGTCGCTGACCGCGCGCAGACCCTTGATCAGCACGCTGGCCTGCTGGGCGCGGCAGAAGTCGACCAGCAGCCCGCGGAACGACTCGACCCGCACGTTGTCGTAGGAGGCCGTCACCTGGCGGAGCATGTCAATCCGCTCCTCGACGGTAAACAGCCCCTGCTTCGACTGGTTGATCAGCACGCCGACGATCACCTCGTCGAACAGCCGGCTAGCCCGGCCGATGATGTCGAGGTGTCCGTTGGTGACCGGGTCGAACGAGCCGGGACAGACCGCACGTCTCATGATCGGCGACCGTACCAAAGGGTGGTCTCGCCGTAGCGGCGACTGCGCTCCGGCGTGATGCCCTCCACCCAGTTGACCGGCCCGGTGCGGCTGGACCGCTCCACGATCACCAGGGCGTCCGGGACCAGCCAGCCGCCGTCGACCAGCGCGGCCAGCAGCGCGGTGATCTCCTCGTCGGGTACGGCGTACGGCGGGTCGGCGAAAACCACGTCGTACGGCCCGCCGTCGGGTCCGGCGGCGAGCACGCCGGCCACCTTGCCGGTGACCAGGCGGGCGACCGGGGCGGCCCGCAGCGTGGCGATGTTCTCCCGGATCACCCGGGCCGCCCGGGCGTCCGACTCCACCAGCAGCACGTGCGCCGCGCCCCGGGACAGCGCCTCCAGGCCGACCGCGCCGGAGCCGGCGTACAGGTCGGCGAAGCGCGCCCCGGCCAGGTCCAGCTCGGCCTGCACCGCGCTGAACAGCGCCTCCCGGACCCGGTCGGAGGTCGGCCGGGTGCCCGCGCCGGGGGGCGCGGCGATCCGCCGGCCGCCGAGCGTCCCGGCCACGATCCGGGTCACCGTCTGCTCCCGCACATGCCCCAGACGCTACGCGACGGCAGGACCGGGCCGGGCCGACCACCCGGCGCGACTGTCGATCACCCTGCCCGACCTCGACCTCGACCTCGACCTGGAGATGGAGGCCGTCTACGCCCCCGAGCAGAAACCGCGGTGGCGGCGGTGGCGGGGGCGCCGAGCCGGGCCTGCCGGTGACCGGCGCGGCGGCCGGCGTCATGGCGGCCGTGGCCGGTGCCCTGGTGGCGGCCGGCGCTGTGCTCCTCGTGGTGACCCGACGGCGGCGGATCCGCTTCACCGCCTGACGTGAGCCTGCCCGAGGGCGCGCCGACCACCCCGGCCGGCGCGCCCTCGACTCATTCCAGCTCCGCCTTCAGCAGCGCGGGGTCGATCTCGGCCTGGTTGGTCAGCACCACGAGGCGGCGGTCGGAGTCGGGGAACCAGGCCGCGAACGCCTTGTAGCCGCCGTTGTCCCCGGAGTGGTGGACCGCCCGCTCCCCGGCCAGTGGGCCGACGAACCAGCCGTAGCCGTACGCCTCGCCGGGGCGGCCGGTCGGCGCGTGCGGGCTGATCATGGCGGCCACCGCGGCGGGCCCGAGCAGCCGGCCCCGGCGTGGCACGTCCAGCCAGGTGAGCAGGTCGGCACCCGTGCACCAGACGTCCCCGGCGCCCATGCTCACCGTGTCCAGGTTCCAGGACGGCGCCGGCCGGCCGCCCTCGTGCCCAACCGCCACGTCGTCCCGCCCGGCGGCGTCGCCGGCGAAGCTGTCCGTCATGCCGAGCGGCGCGAAGACCTCCTCGGCGAGGAACTCGGCATACGGGCGGCCGGAAGCGCGCTCGACGGCCCGGGCCAGCAGGACGTACCCGGGGCTGCTGTAGTGCCAGCCGGCGCCGGGGGCGAACAGCGGCGGCACGCCGGCGAAGACGGCCACCAGCTTGTCGGGCTCGGCCGGCCCGGCCAGGTCGATCATCGGGTATTCCTCCCAATGACCCAGGCCGGAGGTGTGGGTAAGCAGGTGGTGCGGGGTGATCCCGGACCAGGCCGCCGGCGGGTCCGGCAGCCAACGGTTGATCGGATCGTCCAGGCGCAGCGCGCCCCGCTCGGCGAGGAGCAGCACCGCGACGGCGGCCATCTGCTTGCTGATCGAGGCAATCTGGAACCGGGTCGCGGGGGTGCAGGGCGATCCGGCGTCGGCGGAGCCGGTGACCCAGTCAACCTGGAGATCGTCGCCCTGTGCCAGCAGGAGCACACCGCGGTCGAGGGATGGGTTTGGCATCGCCCGAGCCTAGGCCCGGACGGCCGGCCGGTGGGGGCGGCGGCCGGGTCAGCCCTTCTCCAGGTATTCGGCGCGTTCCTCGTCGACCAGGGCGGCGACCGAGGCGGCCAGGGCGGGGTGCCGGGTCAGCTTTGGGTCCTCCTCGACCAGGGCGATGGCCTCGGCCCGGGCGTCCCGGATCAGGTCGGAGTCCCGCAGCAGCGACAGCAGCCGCAGGTGGGAGCGGCGGCCGGACTGGGTGGCACCGAGTACGTCGCCCTCGCGGCGCTGTTCCAGGTCGAGTTCGGCGAGCTTGAAGCCGTCCGTGGTGGAGGCGACCGCGTCCAGCCGCTCCCGGGCGGACGAGCCTTCCACCGCCTCGGTGACCAGCAGGCAGAGCCCGGGCGCCGAGCCACGACCCACCCGGCCGCGCAACTGGTGCAGCTGGGACACGCCGAACCGGTCGGCGTCCAGCACGATCATCACGGTGGCGTTGGGCACGTTCACGCCCACCTCGACCACCGTGGTGGCCACCAGCACGTCCAGGTCGCCCGCGGCGAAGGAGCGCATCACCGCGTCCTTCTCGTCGGCCGGCAGCCGCCCGTGCAGCACCCCGATCCGCAACCCGTGCAGCGGCCCTTCCTCCAGCAGCGGCGCCACCTCGGTCACCGCCAACGGGGGACGCCGCCCGTTGTCGTCCTCGCGCGGCGGTTCCTCCTCCGAGGCCGGCCCTTCACCGATCCGCGGGCAGACCACGTACGCCTGGTGTCCCTTGGCGACCTCCTCGCGCAGCCGGCGCCAGGCCCGGTCCAGGAAGGCCGGCTTCTCGGCGGCCGGCACCACGTGGGAGGCGATCGGCGAACGCCCCTGCGGCAGCTGGGACAGCGTCGAGGTCTCCAGGTCGCCGTAGACGGTCATGGCCACCGTGCGGGGGATCGGGGTGGCGGTCATCACCAGCACGTGCGGCGGCTGGTCGGCCTTGGCCCGCAGCGCGTCCCGCTGCTCCACGCCGAACCGGTGCTGCTCGTCGACCACCACCAGACCGAGGTCGTGGAAGTCGACCCCCTCATAGAGCAGGGCGTGGGTGCCGAGCACGATCCCGGCCCGCCCCTCGGCCACCTCGGCGAGCGCCCGCCGCCGGGCCGCGGCGCCGAGCGAGCCGGTGACCAACTCCACCCGGGTGGCGCCGTCGGCGGCGCCCAGCTCGCCGGCCCGGGCGAGCGGGCCGAGCAGGTCGAGCATGCCCCGGTAGTGCTGGGCCGCGAGCACCTCGGTCGGGGCGAGCAGCGCGGCCTGCCCGCCCGCGTCGACCACCTGGAGCATGGCCCGCAGCGCGACCACCGTCTTGCCGGAGCCGACCTCGCCCTGGAGCAGCCGGTGCATCGGGTGCGCGGTGGCCAGGTCGGCGGCGATCTCCCGGCCGACGGACTGCTGGCCGGGGGTCAGCTCGTAGGGCAGCCGGGCGTCGAAGGCGTCCAGCAGGCCGCCCGGTTTCGCGGGGCGGGCCTGCGCCGGCCAGGCCGCCGCCCGGTGCTTGCGCTGCACCAGGGTGAGCTGCACGGCGAACGCCTCGTCCCACTTGAGCCGACGCCGGGCCCGGTAGAGCTCCTCCTTGCTGGACGGCCGGTGGATCTCGCGCAGCGCGGTGCCGATGCCGACCAGGTTGCGGCTGGCCCGCACCGTGGCGGGCAGCGGGTCCTCGGGCGGGGTGAACGTGTCCAGCACCACCCGGACGCCGCGGGCGATCACCCAGGTCGGTACCGCCGCCGCGGCCGGGTAGACCGGGATCAGCGCCCCGGCGAACTCCTCGACCTCCTCGGTGGCCGCCGCCTCACCGTCGCCGCCCGCCCCGAGCAGCACGTACTCCGGGCCGTTGAGCTGCCGCTTGCCCCGGAACTCGGTGACCTTGCCGGCGAAGAGCCCCCACCGGCCCGGGCGCAGGTCCCGCTCCCGCCACGCCTGGTTGCCGAAGAAGGTGAGGGTGAGCACCCCGCCGGAGCCGTCCCCGACGGTCACCTCCAGCAGGTTGCCCCGGCGCTGGCGCATCGGCCGGACCGCGGTGCGCTGCACCTGGGCCAGCACGGTCACCTGCTCCCCCACGTCCAGCGAGCGGATGTCGGTGTGCTCGCCGCGCTCGTCGTAGCGGCGCGGGAAGTGGTAGATCAGGTCGCCGGCGGTGTGCAGGTCGAGGTGGCTGGCCAGGGCCTTGGCGGTCTTCTCCCCGACCAACTTCTTCAGCGGCGTGTCCACCGTGGCCGACTCGCTCGTCATTCGACCCCCACCAGGAGCGGATAGTGCGGCTGCCCGCCCTCGTACGCCTGCACCTCCACGAACGGCCAGGACCGCTCGACGTGCTCGCGTACCCGGTCGGCCAGCCCGTCCGGGGCGTCCGCCCCGCACAGCAGGGTGACCAGCTCGCCGCCGCCGCCGAGCATCCGGTCGACCACGGCGGTGCAGGTGTCGAGCAGGTCGCCGCCGATCAGGTGCACCTCGCCCTCGACCAGCGCCAGCACGTCGCCCGGCCGGCACGGCCCGGCCACCGTGAGCGCCTCCTTGCCGGCGTGGCAGACCTCGGCGTACCGGCAGGCGCCGGCCGCCTCGGCCATGGCGATGACGTCGTCCTCGAAGCGGCGGGACGGGTCGCGGACGGCGAGGGCGGCGAGCGCCTGCACCGGGGAGCGGGTGGGCACCACGCTCACCTTCACCCCGAGCCGGTGCGCCTCCCGCGCGGCGGCGCTGGCCACCGACTGGGTGTTGGGGTCGTTGGGCAGCACCACCACCCGGGCGGCGCCGGTGGCCCGGATCGCGTCGAGCAGCTCACCGGTGGACGGGTTGGCCGGCACCACGGTGGCGCCCTCGGCCTGGAACAGCTCGGCGATGCCGGCGCCGGTGGCCACCACCACGGCGGCCCGGCCGTCGGCCAGCGGGGCCGGCGGGGACGCGGCCTGGTCGGCGAAGCGGGTCACCGTGATCCGGTGCGGGCGGCCGGCGACCACGCCCGCCTCGATCGCCGCGCCGACGTCGTTGACGTGCACGTGCACGTTCCATATGCCGATGGCTGGGCCGGCGTCACCGACGATGACGAGGGAGTCGCCCAGCGCGCCCAGCTCGGCGCGCAGCCGGGCCACCGCCTCGTCGGTGGCGTCGAGCAGATACTGCACCTCGTAGGCGTACGCCGAGGAGCCGGTCTCGCGGACCGCGGTGGCGGGCGGGCGGACCGCGGGCGACGTGGGCGCCAGCGGCCGGGGGCTCTCCCCGGTGACCACCTCGACCAGCGCGTCCAGCAGCACGCAGAGGCCCCGGCCGCCGGCGTCGACCACGCCGGCGCGGGCCAGCGCCGGCAACTGCTCGGGGGTACGTGCGAGCGCGCCGGCCGCCCCGGCCGCCGCGGCTCGGGTCACCGCGCGCAGGTCGTCGCTGTCCGCCTGCTCGGCGGCGCGTGCCGCGGCGGCGACCACGCTGAGCAGGGTGCCCTCGACCGGCTGGGCGACCGCGGCGTACGCGGCGGTGGTGGCCAAGCCCAGCGCGGCGGCGAACTGCCGGCCGCGGACCGCCGGGGCGCGGGCGAGCGCGTCGGCGAAGCCCCGCAGGATCTGCGACAGGATCACCCCGGAGTTGCCCCGCGCTCCCAGCAGCGCGCCCCGGGCCATCAGCCGCAGCGCGTGCCCGTGCGGGGTGTGCCCGTCCTCGGGGAGGGTCTCCAGGTCCATGGCGAGGGCCTGCTGCGCGGAGGTGAGGGTGAGGACCAGGTTGGTGCCGGTGTCCCCGTCCGGGACCGGGTAGACGTTGAGGTCGTCGATCTCGCCCTGGTGCCGTTGGAGGGCGGCCAGCCCGCTCGCGCACCAGCGGCGTACCGCGGCGGCGTCGAGGGTGTCCAGCACGTCGGGAAGCCTACTGGCGCGCACCGACACGCGCCGAGGTCGGCCGGTTCCGGCCGGCGTGTCCGACCGTCCGGGGCGGCGGTCGGGGACCGGGCCGGGCCGGTACGCTGGGTGGGACAACAGCGACAGCTCCACCTCGGCGCGTCTGACGCCGCGCCGTGACCTGAAGCCGTCGACCACCCAGGCCGGGCCGGTTGGGCGTACCGGCGAGCCATCGGGTAACCTGGCCAGGTTGCCCGGGCAGCGCCTGGCGGCGACCTCATGAACGTTTCAAACCCAGGAGTATCCCGTGGCTAGCGTGTGCGACGTCTGTGGCAAGGGGCCGGGCTTCGGCCACAACGTGTCCCACTCGCACCGGCGGACCAACCGCCGCTGGAACCCGAACATCCAGTCGGTGCGTACCCCGGCCGGTGGCGGCACCACCAAGAAGATGCAGGTCTGCACTTCGTGCATCAAGGCCGGCAAGGTCACCCGCGCCTGACGCGGTAGCGCCACCCAGAACTCGTCGGAAGCCGGCGGACCGGAAGGGTCCGCCGGCTTCTGTCGTGTCCGAAAGCCGGAGCTGACGGCTGGCCGACCGGCTGGCGACCCGGCCCGCAGGGCCCGGTTAGGGTCGTGCTGCGCCGGCTGTCCGGTCCGGCGCGGGGCGTGGGGAGGAACGACCGGTGGACCTGGACCTGGGGCGCGACGAGATGGTGGTGGTCGGCGCGTCGCTCGGCTCGCTGCAGTGGTTCAACCAGGAGCTGCCGCCCAGCAGTGTGGTCCTCGTCGAGGAGCCCGACGTGATCCGCCGCCGCGGCCTCGAACGCATCGCGGCCGAGCTGCCCCTCGTCTCCCGGCTGGTGCCGGCCGCGTACCAGACCGGTCTCGACGTCGACGCGCTGCTCGCCCGGGAACCCGGCCTGGCCACCGCCCGGCTCGTCATGCCCGGCCTGGAGTACGGGGTCGCCGCCACCGCCCGGCTGGCCGAGAGGCTCGGCCTGCCCGGGCCCGGGGTGCCGGCGGCCGACGTGTTCACCGACAAGCACCGGATGCGGCTGCTCGCCGACACCGCTGGCCTGGCCAACCCGGCGTACGAGCTGGTTGACGACCCGGCGCGGGCGACCGAGTTCGCCCGCCGCCACGGCGGCCGCTGCGTGCTCAAGCCCACCCGCCGCTCCGGCAGCCTCGGGGTGCAGCTCATCGCCGACCCGGCGGAGATCGCCGCCGCCTGGGCGACCAGCGCGACGCCGCAGGAGCCGGTCGATGCCACCGCGGACCTGCCCACCGAGGTGCTGGTCGAGGAGCTGCTGGCCGGCTCGGAGCACAGCGTGGAACTGCTGGTCGCCGACGGCGAGCCGATCTTCGCCAACGTCACGGACAAGCGGATCGTCGGCGGCCGGTTCCCGGTGGAGAGCGGCCACACCGTGCCGTCCGCGCTCCCCGAGGCGGAGCACCGGACGCTCCGCGACGCCGCCGTCCGGCTCGCCCGGGCCGCCGACTTCCGCAGCGGCATGCTGCACAGCGAGTGGATCCTGGTCGACGGCACGCCGGCGCTGGTGGAGTGCGCGGCGCGGATGCCCGGCGACATGATCACCGCCCTGGTCTCGATCGCCTACGAGTGCGGCTTCATCGAGGCGTACCTGCGGGTGCTGCGTGGCGAACGGCCCGCGCTGCCGGCCCGGCCGTCCGGCGCGGCGGCGGTGGAGTTCCTGGTCGCCCCGCCCGGGCGGGTCACCGCCGTGGACGGGGTCAAGGCGGCGCTGCGGTTGCCCGGCGTGCTCGACGTGCAGGTCGACGTCGCCGTCGGGGACACCGTGCCGGAACTGCTCTCCTCGGCCCAGCGCAGCGGTCACCTGCTGGCCTGGGGCACCGACCCGACCGGCGCGGAGAGCGCGGCCCGCAAGGCCGCCGACCAGATCCACATCACCGTCGCCTGACCCGCCCCCGCACCCGGCGAGGCCGCGCCGGACGAGGCCGCGCCGGACGATGCCGCCAGGTCGGCGATTCGGCGGTAACCGCGGCGGCCAACCCCGCCACATCGCCGATCTGCCGCCCGCACTCGGACTGCGCCCGGCAACGCCCCGTCAGAGGATGCGGCCGAAGGAGAGGCAGCCCGGGGCGTCCTTGTAGAAGCCGAAGTTCGGGATCCGTTCGTAGCCGGCCGAGGTGTACATGGCGATCGCCTCGGGCTGCCTGTCGCCGCACTCCAGGACCATCCGCTTGCGGCCCTCCTCCCGCGCCGACCGCTCGACCGCCGCGAGCACCGACCGGGCGACGCCCCGGCCCCGGGCGGCCGGCACGGTGTACATCCGCTTCAGCTCGGCCGTCTCGCCGTCGTCGCCGTGGCTGCGCCAGCCACCACAGCCCACGGGCTGCCCGTCCAGGTAGGCGACCAGGAAGGCGCCCGCCGGGGGCTCGAACTCGGCGGCGTCGACCGGGGTGTCGTCGCCGCTGCCGCCGTACCGCTGGCCGAGGTCGGCCAGGGCCGCCCGGATCAGAGCCTGCGACTCGGGCGCGTCGAAGCGCCGCGCCCGGATCTCGATCTCACTCACGGATGAAGGGTACGACCGCGGCCGGCCCCGGACCGGGGCCGGCCGGCGACGTCGGTCGCAGATCACTCCGGCGGGTTCGTGTCCGGCACCACCGCGAACGTCCAGACCGACTGCCCGACGGCGTCGAGGTCGTAGCTGGGCGATGCCCCCTTCGGGCCGGCCACCGGCAACCCGACCTGTCGCTGGCCGATCACCCGGGCAGTCTCCGCGTCAAACAGCAGAGACATGGTGCGGCCGTCCTCGCCGGCCTGCCCGACGGCCCAGCAGCGCCGCCCGTCAACGTTGACCTCGGACACGGTGAGTTCATCGAGCCCGGCGATCACCCGGTAGAGCCCGACCCGCAGCTCGGGCGAGAGCCGAGGTTCCGACCGAGAGAACATCATGGCGAGGTCCCGGATCGGCCCGCCCTCCGGGAAGAAGTACGGCGGTCGGCTGAAGGAGCCGAAGGTCTCCTTGTCGAGCCGGGCCTCCAGCTCCGCCGGGTCCGTCGGCAGGTCGGCCAGGAAGCGGGGCGTCGGGAAGCCCGGATTGCCGCCGCGGGCGACGATGTTCCGGTTGTCCTCGGCCATGCTGCCCGGTTTGTCCGGGCCGTCGATCGAGGTGTTCTTCCCGTCGAGCCGCTTTCGTAGCGGCATGATCGTCTCACCGTCGAACCAGGTCTCCAGGGTGTGCCGACCGGACGGATCGGTACTTGCGCCCCGCAGCTGCCGCACGTACAGCAGCTGCCCCGCCGGCACGGGAACCGGTTCGATCCGGGCCGCCTTGTCGATGAGCTGGTCCATCACCTGTCGCGGGGTCAGCGGGGTGGGCGGGGTGCGGTGCCGGGGGGTGAGGAGCACCGCCGCGCCGACGGCGAGCACGGCGACCAGGCCGGCGGCGGTCACCGGGACCAGCCAGCGGCGGGACCGCGACCGGCGGGTGGCCAGCCGGCGGGTGATGGTGTGCCAGGTACGGCTGACCGACTCGTCGGTGGGTTCGGGCCGGCCGGGCGGCAGGTCGCGCACCGCCAGCAGGTCGGGGTCGAAGCGGCTCATCGGGCGTCTCCTTCGGCGGCCAGGGCGGCCCGGACCTTGGTCCGGGCGCGGTGCAGGGCGGACTGCACCGAGCCCAGCGGGATGTCCAGGGCGGCGGCGATCTCGGCGTACTCCAGCTCGGCGACGGCGTAGAGCAGCAGCACGTCGCGCTGCCGTCGGGGCAGCCCGGCCAGCACGCCGGCCAGCCGGGCCACGGCCCGTTGGGCGTCCACCCGCTCGGCGGTACGCCGAGACGGGCCCTCCGTCTCCGCGTCGGCCCGGGCGGCTAGCCTCAGCGCGCGCACCTCCACCCGCCGGTGCCGGCGCAGCAGGTTGGTGGCGATGCCGTAGAGCCAGGGCAGCAGCTCGCCCCGGCCACGGTCGTACCGGTCCCGGTGCTCGTAGGCCACCAGGAAGGTCTCCGCCACCACGTCCTCGGCGAGCTGCTCACCGACCCGGCGGGTGCAGTACCGCAGCAGGTCCCGGGCGTACCGGTCGAAGAGGCCGGCCAGGTCGGCGGGATCGGCCCCGCTGGCGGCCGTCGTGGGCATGGTCATACCCCTACTTGCCGCTGGCCCGCCGCTGTGTTCCCGCGGGAGTCAGCGGAAGTGGTCCCAGCCCGTCGGCCCCTCGTACGCGGCACCGTCCACGGTCACCCCGGCGCCCTCGGCCACCCGCCCGATCGGCCGCCAGCCCGCCGGCAGCGTCGCCGCCGCCGGGAAGGTCGCCGCCAGGGCGTGGTCCTCACCGCCGGCCAGGATCCAGGAGTACGGGTCGACGCCGAGCGCCTGGGCCGCGTCGCGCATCTGCCGGGGCACCTCGAACGCGTCCCGGATCAGGTCGATCGCCACGCCGCTGGCCTTCGCCACGTGCCCGAGGTCGGCGAGCAGCCCGTCCGAGACGTCGATCATGGCGGTGGCGCCGTGCCGGGCGGCCTCCGGGCCGGCCGCGTACGGCACCTCGGGGCGGCGATACGCCTCGACCAGCAGCCGGGGTGTCCGGAAACCCCGGGAGAGGACGGTGTAGCCGGCCGCCGCCCAGCCGGTGCGCCCGGCGAGCGCCACCACGTCTCCCGGGCGGGCCCCGGAGCGGACCACCGGCGGTCGGCCGCCCAGGTCGCCCAGGGCGGTCACGGCGATCGTGATGATGGGGCTGGACGACATGTCGCCGCCGACCACGCCCGCTCCGACCAGGGCCGCCTCGGCGCCCAGCCCGTCGGCCAACTCCTCCGCCCAGCTCGTTTCCAGCTCGGCCGGGATGCAGAGGGCGACCAGCAGTGCGGTCGGGGTGGCGCCCATGGCCGTGATGTCGGCCAGGTTGGCGGCCGCCGCTCGGTGCCCGACGTCCCGCGCCCCGGACCAGTCCCGGCGGAAGTGCCGCCCCTCGACCAGCACGTCGGTGGAGGCCACCACCCGCCGGTCCGGCGCCGCGACCACCGCCGCGTCGTCACCGGGCCCGAGCAGGCAGCTCTCCCCGTACGTCAGCCGGGCGGTCACCCGGTCGATCAGCCCGAACTCCCCGACACCCGCGACTGTCATGCCGTCCCCTCGTCGCGCTCACTCGTCACCCGCTCCGCCCACGCCGTGGCCTCGCTCACCGCGTCCGACCGGCCACCGATAGGGATCACGGCTGCTCCGTACGGTAGTTTCACCCTTCGGACCGCCCCAGGCGGCGACAGACGGAGGTCGAGTCGTGGTACAGGCGTACATCCTCATCCAGACCGAGGTCGGGCGGGCGCGTGACGTGGCCGGTCAGATCGCGGACCTTACCGGCGTGGTACGCGTCGACGCCGTCACCGGGCCGTACGACGTGGTCGTTCTCACCGAGGCGAACACCGTCGACGAGCTCGGCAAACTCATCGTCAGCAAGGTGCAGATGGTGCCCGGCATCACCCGCACCCTCACGTGTTCGGTGGTGCGCCTGTAAGTGAACGAGATCACTACCTCTCCCGCTCCGGACGAGACCCGAGCCGCCGACGAGGCCCCGCGCCGGGACCGGAGCAACCGTAGCGCCGCGCTGTGGGCGACCCTGGTCGCGCTGCCCGTGACCCTGGCCGTGGCCGGCTTCACCTTCGCCAAGCTGGCCCCGGACGAGCCGGCCGCCGCGCCGCAGCCGTCGGCGACCGCCGTGCGGCCGCAGTCGACCGCCCCGGTCGAGATGCCCGCCCCGGCCCTGGCCGAGCGGCCGGCGACGCTGTGCCGGGCCCTGCTGTCGCAGCTCCCGCCAAGCGTGCGCGACCTGAAGCAGCGGCCGGTCACCGCCGGCGCCGAGCAGAACGCCGCGTACGGCGACCCGGCGTTGACCGTGGCCTGCGGCGGCACCCCGCCGGTGGTCCAGCCCACCGACGAGGTGTGGACGGTCAACAAGGTCTGCTGGTACCCGGTGCAGGAGGCCGACGCCACCGTGCTGACCACCGTCGACCGGGAGACCCCCGTCCGGGTCCGGCTGCCGAAGCAGTACGAGCAGCCGCTTCAGTGGGTCGCCCCGATCGCCGACGCGGTCGTCGCGGCCGTCCCCTCGGCCAAGACCGCCCCCTCCGGCTGCACCGCCTGACCCGGCACCCGTCGCTGGGCGCTTATACACGGAAAGAGTGGCCTTCCGCGCCGGAACGGCCACTCTTTCCGTGCACCAGGGCGGATTCTGCCGCCCGGCGCGATCGTCTCAGCGGCCGGCGCGACGGAGGGCGGTGCGGATGAGCCGGTTGACCAGCTTCGGATACTCCAGGCCGCTGGCCGCCCACATGCGCGGGAACATCGAGGTCGGGGTGAAGCCCGGCATGGTGTTGATCTCGTTGAGATAGACGTTCAGCTCCGGTGTGACGAAGAAGTCGACCCGGGCCAGCCCCGAGCAGTCCAGCGCGGTGAACGCGCGGGCGGCGTACTCCTGCACCCGGCGGGCGACCGGCTCGGGGAGGTTCGCCGGGACGTCGTACTCGCAGACCTCGTCGGCGTAGATGTACTTGGCCTCGAAGTCGTACCAGTCGCGGCCGCCGATCATCCGCACCTCGGCCAGCACCGACGCCTCCGGGGCGCCGCCGGCCTCCCCCTCCAGCACCCCGCACTCGATCTCGCGGCCGACGACCGCGCCCTCGACCAGCACCTTGGTGTCGATCTCGCGGGCGGTGGCGACCGCCGCGTCGAGCTGGGACCAGTCGTCGACCTTGGTGATGCCGAAGGAGGAACCGGCCCGGGACGGCTTGACGAAGACCGGCAGGCCGAGGCGCTCCTTGTCCTCCTCGGTCATCGTCATCCCGTTGCGCAGCACCACGTACGGGCCGACCGGGATGCCCTCGGCGGCGCAGAGCTTCTTGGTGAACTCCTTGTCCATGGCGGCCGCGGAGGCGAACACGTTCGCCCCGACGTACGGGATGTCGGCCATCTCCAGCATCCCCTGGATGGTGCCGTCCTCGCCGTACGCGCCGTGCAGCACCGGGAAGACCACGTCCACGTCGGCCAGCGCCCGGGGACCCTGCGTCGGGTCGAGCACCATCAGGCCGCCCGCCGCCGGGTCGGCGCGCAGCACCAGCTCCGCGCCCGAGCCGGCGGTAATCTCCGGCAGCTTGCGGTCCTGGATGGCCAGCTGACCCGGGTCGCCGCTGGCCAGCACCCACTGGCCCTGCCGGGTGATGCCGACCGGGACCACCTCGAACTCGTCCGGGTCCAGCGCGGCCAGCACGCTGCCGGCGCTGACGCAGGAGATGCCGTGCTCGGGGCTGCGGCCGCCGAAGACGATCGCCACGCGGGTCTTGCCTGGGGTGGTCACTCCGGTCACCTCTTCGCTCGCGACTGCGGCTGGCCGTGCTCGCCGGGGGCGCTCACCCGGTTGACCTTACTGTGCGTGGCGAGCGCCGGCAGCCGATACCCGGAGACACGGCACCTCGCCGCGCAACCGGTCAACGAACCGTACACGGGGAGTAATCGGACCTCGCGCGGGGCCGGACGGCCGCCCGCCGCCGGGCGGCGCCGCGGCCCGAGGGGTGGGCGGATCGGGCCGCCGGCCGGCTACGCTGCTCGTCCTGTGAGCTCGGATGCCCTCATCGACAGCCTGCTGGCCGCCCTCGACGCCCGCCCCGACGACCTGCCGCTGCGGCTGCACCTGGCGGGGCTGCTGCTCGACGGCGGCCGGGGCGCCGAGGCCATCGCGCACGTGGCGCAGGCGCTCGCCCGGGATCCGGGCAACGCGCAGGCCCAGGCCCTGATGCAGCGGGCGCTCGGCGCGCCCGTACCCCCGGCGCAGCGCGCCGCGTCCGCCGCCCCGCCGGAGGACGACCGCAAGGCGCCGCCGACGTCCGCCGGACCGGCCGGGAACGACCGCCCGGCGCCGCCGGCGTCCGCCGGGCCGGCCGGGGACGACCCGCTGGCCGCGTACGAGCAGGAGCTGGCCGACGTCGTGCCGCCGCGCTTCGCCCGGGCCGGCGACGAGCCGGAGCCGGTCCGCGGCGAGGCCGACCGGGTGTACGACGTGGAGTCCTCCTCGATCCGACTGGCCGACGTGGGCGGCATGGCGGCCGTGAAGGAACGGCTGGAGCTGGCCTTCCTCGGCCCGCTGCGCAACCCGGAGCTGCGCCGGATGTACGGCAAGAGCCTGCGCGGTGGCCTGATGCTCTACGGGCCGCCCGGCTGCGGCAAGACCTTCCTGGCCCGGGCGGTGGCCGGCGAGATGGGCGCGAAGTTCCTGTCGCTGTCCATCGTGGACGTGCTCGACATGTGGGTCGGCAACTCGGAGCGGAACCTGCACGAGCTGTTCCAGGCGGCCCGCCGCAACGCTCCGTGCGTGCTCTTCCTCGACGAGATCGACGCCCTGGGCCACAAGCGGTCGCAGGTCTCCTCGAGCTCGATGCGGACGCTGGGCAACCAACTCCTGGCCGAACTGGACGGCATGGAGGGCGACAACGAGGGCGTCTTCGTGCTGGCCGCCACGAACACCCCGTGGGACGTCGATCCCGCGCTGCGCCGGCCGGGCCGGCTGGACCGGGTGGTGCTGGTGCTGCCGCCGGACGCCGAGGCCCGCGCCGCGATCCTGGAGTACCACCTGCGCGAGCGGCCGATCGCCAACATCGACCTGCGCCGGGTGGTCGCGGCGACCGAGGATTTCTCCGGCGCCGACCTGGCCCACCTCTGCGAGAGCGCCGCCGAGTTCGCGATGGCCGACTCGGTACGCACCGGACAGGTCCGGATGATCGAGCAGCGGGACCTGGAGCGGGCGCTCAAGGAGGTGCGCCCGTCCACCCGGCCGTGGCTGTCCACCGCCCGCAACGTCGCCATGTTCGCCAACGAGGGCGGCGTCTACGACGACCTGGTCGCGTACCTGAAGCGGCGCAAGCTGCTGTGAGGACGGGGCGGGTTCACCCCGGTTGCGGCATGGCCCGGGCGTGACGCCCCACCGCGATGACCTTGACCCGTTGCCGCCCCGCCCGGACCATGCCCAGCGCCATGAAGGCGCCGGCGATCCGGTCCGCCGCCTCCCGGCTGCTCGCGCCGACCACCTGCCGGCGCCGCTCCGGGCTCGTCCGCTCGTTGCGTCCCAGCCCTTCCAGGGGGCGGACGTCGGTGAGGACGACGAGGAATCGGGTCATCCCCGGCCACCCCCGCCCGAGGGGCGGCAGCCCGTCACCGTCATGCGATCCCCTCCCGTGCCCTCGGCGGTAAGGGCACGCGGCGATCGGGTCGTGGGGGAGTGAAAAACCCGATCGCCGCGCGCCCCATCCCCTCCGGTCGCTCACCACCACCGTCGCCACGACAACCGGTGGTGAGGACGCGACCACAGATTGACAGGTTTGCACCCGTGAATGCAACTCTCATCGAGCTTCTCTCATGTCCATCCTCCCGCTAGATGTGCGACCATCGATGCATGGCGCCGAAGACCGCCCGGGCCCGACGGCTCGGCATCGCCCTGCGTACCCACCGGGAGGCCGCCGGCCTGACCCTCGAGGCCGCAGCCGACGAGATCAACAGCACCCGAAGCACCCTGTCCCGGTACGAGAACGCCCAGACGCTGGTCAGCCCGGCCACCGTGCGCGCGCTGCTCACCCTCTACGCGGTCGGCCCCGACGAGATCGCCGCGGCGGTGCAACTCGCCAAGGACGCCCGCAAGCCCGGCTGGTGGGTCTCCTACTCATACCTGCTGGACCGGCGGACCATCGACTTCATCGCCCTCGAGGCGGAGGCGACCGGGATCGCCAACTTCGAACCCTCGGTGGTGCCCGGCCTGCTCCAGACCGCCGACTACATCCGCGGCGTGATGCGCGGCGGCCCGCACACGCTCAGCGACGAGCAGGTGGAGCAACGCGTCCACCTGCGCCTCGACCGGCAGCAGCGGCTCACGAGTGACGATCCGCCGATCCTCGACGCCATCATCGACGAGGGCGCGCTGCTGCGCCCGGTCGGCGACCGGTCCGTGATGGAGGGCCAGCTACGACACCTGCTGAAGATGGCCGAGCTGTCCAACATCACCGTGCAGGTGATCCCTCTCGCCGCGGGCTACCACCGGGGCACCCGGGGCTCGCTGCACATCCTGGAGTTCGCCGACCCCGAGGACCCGATCATCGCCTCGGTCGAGACGGTCGCCGGGCAGATGGTCCTGGACCGGCCGGGCGACCTGCGTACCTGCACCAAGATCATGGAGCACCTGCGGACCGTGGCGCTCAGCCCGGCAGCCAGCCGGGACCAGTTCCTCCGCCTGCTGAACGAGAGGTAGAACGATGAAGGGCACGAACAGCCCCCACCCGGCGGCGACCGGCTGGCGCAAGAGCACCCACAGCGGCGACGAGGGCGCGTGCGTCGAGATGGCGTCGCTGCCCGAGGCGGTCGCGGTCCGCGACTCCAAGGACCCGGCCGGCCCGGTGCTGGTCTTCTCCCCCACCGCCTGGACCGCGTTCACCGACGCGCCGCCACGCGGCTGATCCCGGCCCCACCGGCGCGGCCGGTCGATCGCGGGTCAGCCGGCGACCAGCGCGGCCCGCTCGGTGCCGCCCTCCCGGTGCCGCCCGGCGGCGGAGCCGGCCCGGACCGCCTCCAGCGCCGTGATGGCCACGCCCGCGCCCCGGCCATGTCCCGGTCCGGCACCAGCGCGAAGGTGGCACCGCGCTGCTCGGCGCGGAGCACGTGAGCCCGGCTCGGTCGCGGCTCGCATCGCCCCTGCCCCTACCCCTACCCGACGCTACAAACTTGATGTCGTGAATGGATCGGTGCCGGGCCATCGTCGCGGCTGAATCGTTGACGACATCAAGTTCGTAGCGTCCGTCGGGTGACACCCGGTTCGGCCCGGCGGCAACCCATACACGAGGCGGGCTCTGCCGCCCGCGGGTGGCCGAAGGGCGCGCGCCCGCAAGGCGGCCGGGCGGAACAGGACCGGCGGCCACTCCCGGCAGCCACCGGCCGGCCACTCCCGCAGCACCTGGCCGGTCCCCGCAGCCGCCGGGGCCGAGGGGGTCCCGGCCACCGAACCGATCGGTCGGCAGCGGCGGTGCGCGGCTCAGCCGGGCCGGCGGGCGGTGAGGGCCGTCGCCTCCAGGTCCTCGTCGTGCACCACGGTCGGCACCAGGCCCGCGTCGGCCAGCACCCCGCAGAGCGCTTCGGCCTGACCGGCGCTGGACTCCACGGCCAGGTGCCCACCCGGGGCGAGCCACTCGGCCGCGCCGACCGCGACCCGGCGCAGCACGGCCAACCCGTCCGCGCCGCCGTCCAACGCCACCGGCGCCTCGTACAGCCTCGCCTCCGGCGGCAGCAGCGCCACCGCGTCGCTCGGCACGTACGGGGCGTTGGCCACCACCAGATCCAGCCGGCCCCGCCACTCGGGCGGGACGGGCCCGAACAGGTCGCCCTGGTAGACGGGCACCCCGAGCGGGGCGAGGTTGCGCCGGGCGCAGGCCACGGCGACCGGATCGATGTCGGCGGCGGCCAGCCAGCGCGGGCCGAGCCGGCGGTGCAGCACCAGCGCGGCGGCGCCCGAGCCGCAGCAGAGGTCCAGCACGGCGGGCGCCGGGCCGGCCACCGCCGCCGCGCTGGCGACCAGCAGGGCGGTCCGGCCCCGGGGCACGAAGACCCCGGGGTCGACGGCGACCCGCAGGCCGCAGAACTCGGCCCAGCCGAGCAGTTGCTCCAACGGCAGGCCGGCGACCCGGCGGTCGACCAGGTCGGTCAGCGCCTCGGCCGTGTCGGCGGCGGCCATCAGCAGGTCCGCCTCGTCTTCGGCAAAGACGCAACCGGCGGCGCGCAGCCGGGCGACGAGGGCAGGACGATCGGGAGAGAACGGGGATGGTGCCATGGGATGCCTTTCGGGAACGCTCGTCGGCGCTCCCGGCGTCGCCTAGTCCCGAGGCGGCGCGGACTCGGAGGGAGCGCCGGTCCTTCGCTGGTGGATCGGTGTCACCTCCTCCGGTCGGGGCCCGCGCGGGCCGTGGCTGCCCGTCACCTTAGCGGAGCCGGCGCGGTCAGGCCGCGCTGGTGTCCAGGGCGGCGGCCACGTCGGCCACCAGGTCGGCCGGATCCTCGATCCCGCAGGAGAGCCGGACGAAGCCGGGTGCGGTGTCGTCGCCCCACTGGGCCCGCCGGTCGGCCGTGGTGTGCAGCCCGCCGAACGAGGTGGCGGCGGCGACCAACCGGGACGCGTCCAGGAACCGGGCCACCCGGACGGCGTCGCCCAGGTCGAACGAGAGCACGCCGGGCATCCGTCGCATCTGGACCGAGGCGACCGGGTAGGCCGGGTCCGCCGGCAGCCCGGGCCAGCGCAGGCCGGTGACGTCGGCGCGGCCGGCGAGCAGCCGGGCGAGCGCCTCGGCGTTGGCGGTCTGCCGGGCCAGCCGCAGGTCCACGGTCGCCAGCGAGCGGTGGGCCAGCCAGCAGTCGAACGCCCCGGGCACCCCGCCCGTGGTGGTCCGCCACGCGGTGACCGGGTCGAGCAGTTCGGCGGAGCGGGTCGCCACGTATCCGAGCAGCAGGTCGGAGTGGCCGGTGAGCGCCTTGGTGCCGGAGGCGACCACCACGTCGGCCCCGAGGTCCAGCGGGCGCTGCCCGAGCGGGGTGGCGGTGGTGTTGTCCACCGCGACCAGCGCCCCGGCGGCGTGCGCGGCGGCGGCCAGCGCCGGCACGTCGGCCACGTCCAGGCCGGGGTTCGCCGGGGTCTCCAGCAGCACCAGGCGGACACCCTCGAACGAGGGGTACGACCCGGCGGTCGGCACGAAGCGGACGTGCACCCCGATGCCCTCCAGGGTGGCGGTGGCGAACGCGCGGACCGGGAAGTAGCCGTCGGCGGGGAGGAGCACGGTGTCCCCGGGGCGCAGCAGCGCCAGCAGCAGCCCGGTGATGGCCGCCTGGCCGCTGGCGAAGACCCGGCAGTCCCCGCCCTCCAACTCCCCGACGGCCGCCTCCAGCAGCCGCCGGGTGGGGTTGTCCGGCCGACCGTACCCGTTGGGTGCCGCCGACGGCCCCTGCCACGGGTCGAGATGGTAGGGCGCGGCGAAGACCGGTCCGGGCAGGAACGGCTGCCCGGGCGCCGGCGCCGGCAGCCCGGCGTGCACGCTGCGGGTGCCGTCACCCCAATCGCTCATCGCCATCTCACTCGTACGACTCGGGCTTCGCGGTCCGGCTCATCAGCGCGTCCACGGCGAGCCGCGGGTCCATCCCCTCGTGGCAGATCCGCTCGATCTGCTCGGTGATCGGCATCTCCACGCCGTGCGCGCGGGCCAGGTCCCGGATGGCCAGACAGCTCTTCACCCCCTCGGCGGTCTGCCGGGTGGCCGCCTGGGCCTGCTCGAGGGTCTCCCCCCGGCCCAGGTGCTCGCCGAAGGTGCGGTTGCGGGCCAGCGGCGAGGAGCAGGACGCCACCAGGTCACCCATGCCGGCCAGGCCGGCGAAGGTGATCGGGTCGGCGCCGAGCGCCACGCCCAGCCGGGCGGTCTCGGCCAGCCCGCGGGTCATCAGCATGGCCCGGGTGTTGTCGCCGAAGCCCATCGCCGTGGCGATCCCGTACGCCAGGGCGATGACGTTCTTCACCGCCCCGCCCAGCTCGCAGCCGATCACGTCGTCGTTGGTGTACGGGCGGAAGTACGGCGTCCGGATCGACGACTGGACCAGGGTGGCCCGGCGGCTGTCGGTGCCGGCGACCACGGTGGCGGCGGGCTGCTCGGCGGCGATCTCCGGGGCCAGGTTGGGCCCGGAGACGACCACCACCCGGTCGGCGGGCACACCCGCGGTCTCCATGATCACCTGGCTCATCCGCTTGGTGGTGCCCAGCTCGATGCCCTTCATCAGGGAGACGAGCGTGGCGTCGGGTGCCAGATGGGGGGTCCAGTCGGCCAGGTTGGCGCGCAGCGTCTGCGACGGCACGGAGAGCACCACCACCTCCGCTCCGGCGATAGCCTCCTCGGCGTCCCCGGTCGCGGTGACCCGCTCGGGCAGCCGGACGTCCGGCAGGTAGTCCGGATTGCGGCGCTCGGTGCGGATCGCGTCGGCCACCGACCGCCGCCGCGCCAGGATCGTCACGTCCCGGCCGGCGTCGGCGAGGATCTTGGCGAACGCCGTCCCCCACGACCCCGCCCCCAGCACGGCAACATGACCGGTCATTCACTCACCTCGCGGGTACGCGTACGGGCGGGACGCTCCCAGAGCGGTGGTGGGGTGCCGCCGCGGATCTCGGCGACCAGGTCACGGATCCGCAGCATGATCGTGTCGGTCATCTCCTCGAGGACCGCCCGGGACGGGGTGGCGCCCGCCCAGCGACTCAGGTCGACCGGTGGCCCGGCGACCACGGTCACCGGGGTCCGCGGACGCAGCCGCAAGCGGGCTGTCCGCGGGTCGAACATCTGCTCCGGCCCCCACATGGCGACGGGGATCACCGGCGCGCCGGTGGCCAGCGCCAGCCGGGCCGCCCCGGTCTTGCCCTTCATCGGCCACAGGTCCGGTTCGCGGGTGGTGGTCCCCTCCGGGTAGATCACCACGGCGCCGCCGTCCCGCACGGCGGCGACCAGCTTGTCCAGCGACCTGGCCGCCTCGACCGTGCCGCGCTCCACCGGGATCTGCCGGCACCGGTGCAGGATCCAGCCGATCACCGGCACCCGGAACACGCTGGCCTTGCCCAGGAACTGCGGCCAGCGCCCCGAGTCGTAGATGAAGTGCGCGGAGACCAGCGGGTCGGCGTGCGAGATGTGGTTGGGCACGATGATGAAGCCGCCGTCACGGCGAAGGTGCTCCATGCCCCGCCAGGTGCGCCGCGTCCACACGTTCAGCACCGGCTTGACCAGCACCACGGCCAATCGTGGCCAGAATCCCACCTTCCGCCGCGCCACCCTGTCTCCTCCTCGTGCCCCGACCCACGCACCCACGCCCGCGACGAAATCATGCCTGCTCGCCCTGGGTCCGGCCAGTGAGGGTACCGCCGTCCCACTGGCAGGATGGTCACGTGCCTGAGCCGAGCTGGACCGTGGTGGTGCCGGTCAAGCGCCTTAGGGCGGCGAAGAGCCGCCTGCGGGGCGCGCTGTCCGGCGTACCCCACGAGGACCTGGCGCTGGCCCTGGCGGCCGACACGGTCCGCGCGGTGCGGGCCTGCCCGGCGGTCGCCGAGGTCCTGGTGGTGACCGACGACACGCGGGTGGCGGCGGAGGTGGCGACGGGCGGCGCCCGGGTGGTGGCGGACCCCGCCGCCGGGCTGAACGCCGCCTTCCGGCACGGCGCGGCGGCCGCCGGCCCGCGCGCCGCGGTGGTCGGGCTCACCGCCGACCTGCCGGCGCTGCGCCCGGTCGAGCTGGCCGCGGCACTGCGGGCCGTCCCCGCCGCCCACCCCGGGGTACGCGGGTTCGTGGCCGACGCCCCGGGCACCGGCACCGTGCTGCTCGCCGCGCCGGCCGGCGTACCCCTGGATCCCCGCTTCGGGCCGGGCTCGGCCGCGGCGCACGCGGCCAGCGGGGCCCGCCCGCTGCCCGGTGACTGGCCCACGCTGCGCCGCGACGTGGACACCGCCGCGGACCTGGCCGCCGCCGCCCGACTGGGCCTGGGCCCGCGCACCGCCGCGCTGCTCGGCGCCCGCGCGGCCGCCACCCCCGGCCGACCCGTCCGGTACGGTGCTGGCATGCAGGGCACGGTGGCCACCTACGACGCGGCGACCCGCAGCGGGGTGCTGCTCCTCGACGACGGCACCGAGCTGGCCTTCCCCGCCCGCGCCTTCGACGCCTCCGGGCTGCGGCTGCTCCGGCTCGGGCAGCGGGTCCGGATCGAGCGGGACGCGGCCGGCGAGGTGGTGCGGGTGACGTTGCCGACGATGGCCTGAGCAACCTGCCCCGAGTTCATTTTCCGTTCACCGGAATCGGGGAATCATGAGGGGGTGAGCACCCCTCGCGAGCAGCCCGAGAGCATGCCCCACCTCCTGCACCCGACCGCGCCCCGCAACGGCGCGCCGACCCGCGGCACCGACGGCCGCTTCCGCCGGGTCCGCGCCCCGGAGGAGGACCTGCCCGCCGAGGCGTCCGGCCCCGACTCGGCCGGGCTGGAGGAGTCCCTCGACCCGGTCGAGGGGCCGGGCCCGATGCCGGACGCCGCGCCGCCGGCGGCGCAGCCGCTGCCGGAGGACCGGTTCCTCAACCGGGAGCTCTCCTGGCTCGACTTCAACGCCCGGGTGCTGGCGCTCGCCGAGGATCCGCGCACCCCGCTGCTGGAGCGGGCGAAGTTCCTGGCCATCTTCGCCAGCAACCTGGACGAGTTCTACATGGTGCGGGTGGCCGGGTTGAAGCGGCGTCTCTCCGCCGGCCTGCCGGTACGCGGCGGTGACCGGCTGCCGCTGCGTACCCAGTTGGAGCTGGTCGCGGAGAAGACCGCCGACCTGGCCGCCCGGCACGCCGCCTGCTTCGTCGACGACGTGCTGCCGAGGCTGGCCGAGGAGGACATCCGGATCCTGCGCTGGAGCGACCTGGACGACCCGGAACGGGAACGGCTGCGCACCTGGTTCCGGGAGCACATCTTCCCGGTGCTCACCCCGCTCGCGGTGGACCCGGCGCACCCGTTCCCGTACATCTCCGGGCGGTCGTTGAACCTGGCCGTGTCGGTCCGTGACCCGGACGGCGGCTCCGAGTTGTTCGCCCGGGTCAAGGTGCCGAACAACGTGCCCCGGTTCGTCCGGGTGGCCCGCGACCAGCCGGGCGTGCGGTTCCTGCCGCTGGAGGACCTCATCTCGGTGCACCTCGGGCAGCTCTTCTCCGGGATGCAGGTGGTGGAGTGCCATCTGTTCCGGGTCACCCGCAACGCCGAGGTCGAGGTGGACGAGGACCGTGACGAGGACCTGCTCCAGGCCCTGGAGCGGGAGCTGGCCCGGCGCCGGTTCGGTCCCCCGGTCCGGCTGGAGGTGGCCGCCTCCATCTCCGACCACATGCTGGAGCTGCTCGTCCGCGAGCTGGACATGGACAGCCAGGACGTGCTCCGGGTCCGCGGCCTGCTCGACCTCTCCGCGCTCTGGCAGGTGTACGGCGAGGCCGACCGCCCCGACCTCAAGGACCCGCCGTTCGTGCCGGCCACCCACCCCCGGCTCACCGAGGGCGAGGTGCCCCGCAGCGTCTTCGCCACCCTGCGCGACGGTGACGTGCTGGTGCACCACCCGTACCACTCGTTCGCCACCAGCGTGCAGCGCTTCATCGAGCAGGCCGCGGCCGACCCGGACGTGCTGGCCATCAAGCAGACCCTCTACCGCACCAGCGGCGACTCCCCGATCGTGGACGCGCTGGTCGACGCGGCGGCCGCCGGCAAGCAGGTGGTGGTGCTGGTCGAGCTGAAGGCCCGCTTCGACGAGGTGGCGAACATCGGTTGGGCCCGCACCCTGGAACGCGCCGGCTGCCACGTCGTCTACGGCCTGGTCGGACTGAAGACGCACTGCAAGACCGCCCTGGTGGTACGCCAGGAGGGCAACCAGATCCGCCGCTACTGCCACATCGGCACCGGCAACTACCACCCGAAGACCGCCCGGCTCTACGAGGACTTCGGCATGCTCACCGCCGACCCGGAGATCGGCGCCGACCTGACCGACCTGTTCAACGTGCTCACCGGCTACAGCCGGCAGACCGCGTACCGGCGGCTGCTGGTCGCCCCGCAGGGCATCCGCAGCGGCCTGATCGAGCGGATCGAGCGGGAGATTACCCACGTCCGGCTCGGCATGCCGGGACTGGTGCAGTTCAAGGTGAACGCCCTGGTGGACGAGGAGATCACCGACGCGCTCTACCGGGCCTCCCGGGCCGGCGTCCACGTCGACCTGCTGATCCGGGGCATGTGCACGCTGCGCCCCGGGGTGCCGGGCCTGTCGGAGAACATCCGGGTCCGCTCGATCCTCGGCCGGTTCCTGGAGCACTCGCGGATCTTCCGGTTCGGTAACAACGGCGACGCCGAGTTCTGGATGGGTTCGGCCGACCTGATGCACCGTAATCTGGATCGCCGGGTGGAGGCGCTGGTGCAGGTGAGCGACCCGGTCGCCCGCGCCGAGCTCGACCAGGTGCTGACCGCCGCGTTCAGCCCGGACGTGGACGCGTTCGAGCTGGCCGGGGACGGCAGTTGGAGCCGGCGTACGGGCACGGACGAGGTGCCGCTGACCCACCTGCAGGAGCTGCTGCTGCACCGGGTCGGCGGGACGGCGAGCTGAGCGGGCCACGCCGGGCGCCGACCGGGCATACGGTGAGCGGATGACGGACGACGAGCCGGTGCGGATCCGGGCGGCGGGCGGTGTCGTCTGGCGCCCGGCGGCGGCCGGCGTCGAGGTCTGCCTGGTGCACCGCCCCCGGTACGACGACTGGTCGCTGCCCAAGGGCAAGCTGGATCCCGGCGAGCACCCGTTGCGGGCGGCGGTACGCGAGGTCGCCGAGGAGACCGACGTCCGGGCCGTGCCGCAGGTACGCCTGCCGACGATCCGCTACCGCAGCGAGGGCCGGCCGAAGGCCGTCGACTACTGGTCGATGCGGGCCGCGGCGGAGGGCGGCTTCCAGCCGGACACCGAGGTGGACCAGGTGTGCTGGTTCCCGGTCGACGAGGCGGTACGCCGGGTCAGCTACCCGCACGACGGCGAGGTGGTCGCCGCGTTCGCGGCGCTGCCGCCGGTGACCGCCACGGTGCTGCTGGTCCGGCACGGGCACGCCGGCAAGCGGGGTGCGTGGTCCGGCCCGGACGCCGGCCGCCCGCTGGACGCGCAGGGCTGGGCCCAGGCGCAGGCGCTGGCCGAGCTGGTGGCCGTGGTCCGCCCGGTACGCCTGCTCTCCGCCTCGGCCCGGCGCTGCGTGCAGACCCTCGACCCGGCGGCCGCCCGGCTGGACCTGCCGATCGAGGTGGCCGGTGACCTGGACGAGCCGAAACCCGGCCAGCAGCCGGACGAGTGCGCGCTGGCCGCCGCGGCCCGGCTGACCGAGCTGGCCGAGGCCGGCGACCCGGTCGCGGTGTGCAGCCAGGGCAAGGTGATCCCGGGCATGCTGGAGCGGCTGGCCGGTCGGGCCGGCGACTTCACCACCCCGAAGGGCGGCGGCTGGCTGCTCGCCTTCGCCGGCAGCCGCCTGCTCGCCGCCGACCGGCTCTGAGCCGGGCCGGTGGGCGCTCCTCACCAGATACGCGATGTGGCATCCACCCTGGTCGGATGCCGCCACATCCGCGAGCTGGCCGCCCCGCCAGGGGCCCATGCACGGAAAAGGGCGCCCACCGCGAGCGGTGGGCGCCCTTTCCGGGCCGGTGCGGTCAGCGCCGCGTGGCGGCCTTCTTGGCCGGAGCCTTCTTCGCTGGTGCCTTCTTGGCGGCCGTGGTCTTCTTGGCCGCCGTGGTCTTCTTGGCCGCCGTGGTCTTCTTCGCCGCCGTCGTCTTCTTGGTGGCGGCCGCCTTCTTGGCCGGCGCGGTCTTCTTGGCCGCGGCGGCCTTCTTCGCCGGCGCGGCCTTCTTGGCCGCGGCGGTGGTCTTGGCGGCCTTCGCCGCCGTGGTCTTCTTGGCGGCGCCGGCCGCAGCGGTCTTCTTCGCCGCGGTCGCCTTGGCCCCGGCCGCCTTCGCGCCGGTCGCCTTCGCGCCGGTCGCCTTGGCAGCGGCCGCGGTGATCTTCTTGGCGGCGGCGGTGTTCTTCGGCACCTTGCCGCTGGCCACCATCTCCTTGAAGCCAGCGCCCGGGCGGAAGGTCGGGACGGAGGTCTTCTTGACCTTCACCGCCTCGCCGGTCCGCGGGTTGCGCGCTGTTCGGGCGCCCCGGACGCGCTTTTCGAACGCTCCGAATCCGGTGATCGCCACCTTCTCGCCCTTGGTGACCGCCGCCTGGACCTCAGCGAGGACCGCGTCGAGCGCGGCCGTCGCCGTCTTCCGGTCCCCCAGGCGAACGGCGAGCGCCTCGATGAGCTCGGCCTTGTTCACGACTTCCTCCCGATTGTGCAACTGACTCGACGCGAGCCATTCTGCGCGCACGGTATGCCCTGTGCTGCCGGGACACAAACATTCGGTGGAAAAAAGGCCTTGTGTCGTAACGGATTCGCCCCCACCGGCGAACCGGTGGGGGCGAAAACCGCTGTGCGCTCCGGTCTCCGGCTACGCCACGGAGGGCAGGAACGACGGCCGGGACGCCTCGTACGCACCGATCTCGGCCTCGTGCCGGAGGGTGAGTCCAATGTCATCCAAGCCCTCCATCAGCCGCCAGCGGCTGTGGTCGTCCAGCGGGAAGGCCCAGGTGGCATCCCCGGCGCGGACCTGGCGGGCGGTGAGGTCGACCGTGATCGGGGTGGTGGGGTCGGATTCCACCAGATCCCAGAGTTCCGCCACGGCTTTCAATTCCAGCTCGACCGGAAGGAGACCTTCCTTCAGCGCGTTGCCGCGGAAGATGTCACCGAAGCGGGGAGAGATCACCGCGCGGAAGCCCCAGTCCCGCAGGGCCCAGACGGCATGCTCCCGGGAGGAGCCCGTACCGAACTCGGGGCCGGCGATGAGAATCGACGCGCCCGAATGGGCGGGATCGTTGAGAACGAATGCCGGATCCTCCCGCCACGCACTGAAGAGCCCGTCCGCGAAACCGGTCCGGGTCACCCGCTTGAGGTACACGGCGGGGATGATCTGATCGGTGTCCACGTTGGACCGGCGCAGCGGCACGGCGGTGCCGGTGTGGGTGGTGAACTTGTCCATCTCTCGGCTGCCCTTCTACAGGTCGGCGGGGGCGGCCAGCCGGCCGACCACGGCGGTGGCGGCGGCGACCGGCGGGGACACCAGGTGGGTGCGCCCGCCCCGGCCCTGGCGGCCCTCGAAGTTGCGGTTGGAGGTCGAGGCCGAGCGCTGGCCCGGCGACAGGGTGTCCGGGTTCATCCCGAGGCACATGGAACAGCCGGCGAAGCGCCACTCGGCGCCGGCGTCGGTGAAGACCTTGTCCAGGCCCTCCGCCTCGGCCGCCTCGCGTACCGCGGCGGACCCGGGGACCACCAGCATGCGTACGCCGTCGGCCACCTGGTGTCCGCGCAGCACGTCGGCGGCGGCGCGGAGGTCCTCCAGCCGGCCGTTGGTGCAGGAGCCGACGAAGACCACGTCGACGGCCAGGTCGCGCAGCGGGGTGCCGGCCTTGAGGTCCATGTATTCCAGGGCCCGGCGGGCGGCGGCCCGCTCCGGCTCGGTGACGAACTCCTCCGGGTCCGGCACGGCGGAGCCCAGCGGGGCGCCCTGCCCGGGGTTGGTGCCCCAGGTGACGAACGGCGTGATCCGGCTGGCGTCCAGGGTCACCTCGGCGTCGAAGGTCGCCCCCTCGTCGGTGGGGAGCGTCCGCCAGTACGCCACCGCGGCGTCCCAGTCGGCTCCCTGCGGCGCGTTCGGCCGCCCCTTCAGGTACGCGAAGGTCGTCTCGTCCGGCGCGATCATGCCGGCCTTGGCGCCCCACTCGATCGACATGTTGGCGATCGTCATCCGCCCCTCCATGGAGAGGTTGCGGATGGCCTCGCCCCGGTACTCGACGATGTGGCCGCGCCCACCGCCGGTGCCCACCTGGGCGATCAGCGCCAGCACCAGGTCCTTGGCGGTGACGCCGGGGGCGAGCTGGCCGGTGACGTTCACCGCCATGGTCTTCGGCCGGGCCTGCGGCAGCGTCTGGGTGGCCAGCACGTGCTCCACCTCACTGGTGCCGATGCCGAACGCGAGCGCGCCGAAGGCGCCGTGGGTGGCCGTGTGCGAGTCGCCGCAGACGATCGTCGTGCCCGGCTGGGTGAGCCCCAACTGTGGGCCGATGACGTGCACGATGCCCTGGTTCTCGTCGCCGAGCGGGTGCAGCCGGACGCCGAACTCGGCGCAGTTGCGGCGCAGCGTCTCGATCTGGGTGCGGGAGGTGGGGTCCGCGATCGTGAGCAGGTCGCCGCGCCGGGAGCGGAACGCCGGGTCGTCGTACCCGGTCGGGGTGTTGTGGTCCTCGGTCGCGATCGTCAGGTCGGTGCGGCGGACCCGGCGCCCGGCCAGGCGCAGCCCGTCGAACGCCTGCGGGCTGGTGACCTCGTGGAGCAGGTGCAGGTCGATGAAGAGCAGATCCGGCTCGCCGTCGGCGGAGCGGACGACGTGCGCGTCCCAGACCTTCTCGGCCAGGGTCCTCGGTTGAGTGACTCCCACCATCTGGACATCCTAAATTCTGGGAGGTAAATTTCGGCTTGTGGGACACAGTATGAGCGGTGTCGGCGTTCTCGACAAGGCGGTGGTCATCCTGGCCGCCTGTGTCGACGGCGCCAGCCTGGCCGAACTCGTTGAACGCACCAAGCTGCCCCGGGCCACCGCGCACCGGCTGGCACAGGCTCTGGAGATCCACCGGATGCTGGTCCGGGACACCCAGGGACGCTGGCGCCCGGGCCCCCGGCTCGGCGAGCTGGCGAACGCCGCGCCGGATGTCCTGCTCACCGCGGCCGAGCCGCTGCTCTCCGCGCTGCGCGACGCCACCGGCGAGAGCGCCCAGCTCTACCTGCGCCGCGCCGACGAGCGCATCTGCGTGGCCGCCGCCGAGCGGGCCAGCGGCCTGCGGGACACCGTGCCGGTCGGCTCGGTGCTGCCCATGACGGCCGGTTCGGCGGCGCAGATCCTGCTCGCCTGGGAGCCGCCCGAGGCGGTCATGCCGCTGCTGCCCCGATCGAAGTTCACCGGCCGCACCCTGGCCGAGGTACGCCGCCGAGGCTGGGCGCAGAGCGTCGCCGAGCGGGAGGCGGGTGTGGCGAGCGTCTCGGCACCCATCCGCGACCGCACCGGGCGGGTGATCGCCGCGATCAGCATCTCCGGCCCGATCGAGCGCCTCGGCCGCCGCCCCGGCGAACGCCACGCCATGGCCGTCGTCCGCGCCGGCCAACGCCTCTCCGGCCTCTGACCCACCCCCTGGTCTCCGCTGGCTGGCTCTGCGCGTTGATCAAGAGGTTTGCGTCACGGATCCCGCTGTCCGAGACGCAAACTTCTTGAGCGCCACGCGGGGCCTGGATGGCAGCGGGCGGCCAACGACCGCGGACGCGGCGGTGGCCGAGGCGGCGGTCGCCCGAGGGCTGGACGGGCCGGGGGACCAACGAACGGCGAACGGCCCGCCCCACGAGTTGGGACGGGCCGTTGGCGTTGGTAGCCCCGACCGGATTCGAACCGGCGCTACCGCCTTGAGAGGGCGGCGTCCTGGGCCGCTAGACGACGGGGCCAGGCACTTTTCCTGCTTCACCGCCCTGACGAGCGGTGCGGCCGTTAGTCTAGCGGCACCGCCCGGAGGGCACGGCGACGGGGGTCGACCGCGGCGACGCCAGGTCGGACTGCCCCGCGCCGACGCCCGCACGGTCTCGGGCGGTGGCAGCGGCAACCCGGCCCGGGTTGCGCGCCGACTACGAACGGGTGGTCGAGCAGCGACGTTGGGCGGACACGAAACAGCCCGCCCCAACAGGTGGGACGGGCTGTCTGCGCTGTAGCCCCGACCGGATTCGAACCGGCGCTACCGCCTTGAGAGGGCGGCGTCCTGGGCCGCTAGACGACGGGGCCAGAACCATGTGCTTCCTCACCCATACGGGTGAGGAAGCTGCACTCTATCAGAGATCATCTGCCGCCCCTCCAGCGAGGAGCGGAGCGGAACTCCGCCAGAATCCAGCGTCCGGGATTCTCGCGAATCCACGGCTGCGCTGGGGTACCAGGACTCGAACCTAGACTAACTGAACCAGAATCAGTCGGGCTGCCAATTACCCCATACCCCATTGGCCCCTTGCGGCGCCGGGAATGAACTTTACCCTCCCGGTGCCGACAGGCCAAATCCAACCCCTCGAACCGCCCCTGATCTGCGGAAACGAGACGTCGGACGCATCAGGCGACCGGTACCACCGGGTTGGTGAGCTCGCCGATCCCCTCGATCCGCACAGCGACCGTATCCCCGTCGGTGAGCGGGCTAACCCCCGCTGGCGTACCCGTCAGCACCACGTCGCCCGGGAGCAGCGTCATCACGTGGGAGATGTACGACACCAGGGCCGGCACGTCGAAGACCATGTCCTTGGTCCGGCCGAGCTGGCGTACCTCCATCTCCTCCGGATTGCGACCCACCTCACAGCGGATCTCCAGGTCGGAGACGTCCAGCCCGGTGGTGATCCACGGACCGAGGGGGCAGAACGAGTCGAAGCCCTTGGCCCGGGTCCACTGACCGTCCGAGCGCTGCAGATCCCGGGCGGTGACGTCGTTGGCGCAGGTGTAGCCGAAGATGGCCCGCTCGGCGGCGGCCCGGTCGGCCCGGCGCGCCCCGGGAGCGCCGATCACCACGGCCAGCTCCGCCTCGTGCTCGACCTGCTTGGAGAAGATCGGCAGCCGGATCGCGTCCCGCGGGCCGATCACCGAGGTGGACGGCTTCAAGAACAGCAGCGGCTCCTTGGGCACGTCGCTGCCGTGCTCGGCGGCGTGCTCGGCGTAGTTGCGGCCCACGCAGACCACCTTGCTGGGCAGGATCGGCGAGAGCAGCCGGACGTCGGAGAGCGCCCACCGGGCGCCGGAGAACTGGATCTGCCCGAAGGGGTGCCCGTCGATCTCGGCGATGGTCAGGCCCTGCGGCCCGGCCTCCGGCTCGCCCTCGACGACCCCGAACGACATTCCCTTGGCATGAGCAAAACGAGCGATACGCACCCGGCCAATCTATCCCCGCCAGCGGCCCGCTCACGTCGGGCGCGGCCGGCCCGCCGCGTGCCCATCCCGCGTACGCACCGACATGAGTCCGGACCACCGGCGGGCCAGCGTACGCGGCCACCGGTGGACCGGGGCGAAAATGCCGACTTCGTACCCGCCCGGCGGGGGCGGGCCCATAGCTTCGGGTCCGGAGGTTCGTTGGTATGCCTGCATCGAAACGACACCACAGGACCCTGGCAGTGATCGTGAACTGCCTCGGCGTGATGGCCGCCGTACCGGCGCTGCCGATCACGGCCCCCGGGGCCGCGGCGGCACCCGCCCAGCCCGGGCCGGCCGCGGCGGCGCCCGCCCCGGCGGAACGCGCCACGCCGATCCCGACCGGGATGCCGGCGGCACCGCCCGCGGTGCCGCCGGCGAGCCCGGCCCCGATCCAGATGTCCAAGCCGCCGGTCACCGTCGCGATGACCGCGGCCAACACCCCGGCGCCCGGCTACCAGATCGAGATCCGCAACGCCGGGAACGCCCCGGTCGACACGACGGTACGGCAGGAACTGCCCGCCGGGTCGCGGGCGACCACGGTGACCGCCGGCGGTCGGGCCACCCGCGCGATCGGGACGTCCGGAGTCAACGAGGTCACCTGGCGGCTACGGTTGCCGGCGCAGAGCACCACCACGCTGCACACCGCGCTCAGCACGACCACCCAGGGACGCTCGGTCACCGCGCCCGCCTGCGTGTACGGCACTGATGGCACCCGCCCGTACGACTGCGCCACCGCGACCTGGGCGGGACCGGCGGTTGCCGTGACGAAGGTGGGCGCGGCCCCGGTGTGGCGGCGACCGCCGGTGCTGCTGGGCGCGCTGGCCGCGGTCCTGGTCGTCACCGCCGGTGCGCTGCTGTTCTGGTGGCAACGCCGCCGGCGGCGCTCCCTCGCCGCGCGGCCCGTTGCGGCGGCGGCCCACGCCAGCGACCCGACCCTCGCCCGCGGCGCGGACGGCCCGGCGAACCCCGGGCCAGGCGGCCCGGCCAGTCCCGGGGCGGGCGGCCCGGTGAGTGCCGGGGCGGGGGGCCCGGTGAGTGCCGGGGCGGGGGGCCCGGCGGACCGCGGGACCGTCTACCCGCGCCCGGCCATGCCGACGTTGCCCGGGCAGCGGCGCAAGCCGCCGGTCTGGCTGCTGGTCGGGGTCGCGGCGGCGGTGCTGGCCGGCGTGGTCGGCGCGGGTGCGTGGACGGCCACCCAGCGGGTCTCCGCGATCGACACCGGCAAGCAGCCGACGAGCGGCGCGTGGATCGGCCGGAGCGTCACCGGCGCGGTCGGCGTCCCGCTACGGGAGTCGGCATTCGAGTTCACCGTCTACCGGGTGGCCTGCGGCACGCAGGGCCTGCCCAGTGCCCAGGCGGGCGCCCGCCAGTGCCTCGCCACGGTCGGCGTACGCAACCTCACCCAGGGCGAGCAAACCTGGCACGGCCAGCTTCAACGCGCATACCTGCCGGGAGGCAACTGGGTCGCCGCCGACGAGGACGCCACCCGGGTGGCCAACCTCGGGCGGGACGTCTTCGCCCAGCCGGTGGCGGCGGGCAGCCGGGTGCTCCTGCCGCTGGTCTTCACCCTGCACGGCACCGACCCGCCGAAGCAGTTGGAGCTGCGCAGCGGCGTCTTCTCCGCCGGGGTGCGGGTGGACGTGGCCTGACCGGAGTCGGGCGGCGGTCGTACCCTGGGGTCCGTGACCGCCGCCCTCGCCCCCGTGCTCGACGGTCTGCGTATGTGCAACTCAGGCAATTTCCGAAGGTGGGGGGTATCGAAGCGGCACGAAGCGGACAACAAGGGTCGAGACCAGTGACTCGCATGCCCGCTTCCACCTGGGCCTCCCTCTCACGGGCACACGAGGAGCGCGCTGACTCCCTCACCGCCGGACATCGAGCCCGCAAGGCCACGAGGGAACGCCACGCGATCGATGACTTCTTGTACGACTACTACGGCACCAGGCCCTCCGTGCTCCGACGCTGGCACCCGGGCGTCGGCATCTCCTTGAAGCCCGGACCGAACGGCTCTGCCCCACACCGACAGTGGCGTTGGTACGCCACGGATGCGGACGGAGTCGTGAGGTTCGACGTCACAGCGTTCCTCGCCGACCGGGCTGAGTCAGTGCGCTTCATCCATCGGCTGTTGTCCGCGATCGCGTCGCGACCAGCCTTCACTGGCTGCTTCGGCCTGCATGAGTGGGCGATGGTGTACCGCCAACGTGAGCATCGGCATCCACTCCCCCTGCGACTTGGGCAAGAGGGAACTGACGCGGTAGTCGAGTCTCACCAGATCCGCTGCACGCACTTCGATGCGTTCCGGTTCTTCACCCCTGACGCAGTCAGCCTCAACCGGCTCCGACCAACGAGGGAGAGCCAGGTAGAGCTCGATCAGCCGGGCTGCTTGCATGCCTCGATGGACTGCCACAAGTGGGCAACCAAGCTGGGCCCTGCGGTTCCAGGGGATCTGGCGCTCGACTGCTTCGAGTTGGCGAGGGACATCCGGCTGCTCGACATGCAGGCGTCCCCGTACGACTTCTCCTCCTACGGGGAACCGGCGGTGGCTATCGAGACACTCGAAGGCAAGGCCGAGTACGTCGCTCGTCAACGCGAGTTCTCGCAGCGCGCGAGCCAACTACGCGCCCGGTTGATCGATGTCTGTGCGGCGCTGCTTGAGGGAGCGGAGTCACCGACAAGGGTGGGGGCATAACCCCCTGAGAGACCCTCTCTGCACCGCTACGTCATAGCATCCGCCATCTTGCCCCGGTTCCAAGGTCGCGCAGAAGCGGGGATCTTGCTCCTGACCTGGGAAGACGGCGTGGGCCAGCCAGCCATAGCTGGCCTTGAACGGCCAGTTCCTTGCTCAAGGAATAGGCGGCGGGCTGCTGGCTGAGCTGTCAGGAGCGCCAGCGTCGGCAGGGTGATGAAGCGGCGGGAAGCCGGGAAGGATCTTCCTCCTACGCGCGCACGCGCGCGCCCCCGCCTGCGCGTACCGAGACCCTGGATAGCCCCCGAAGGGGTCACTTCCTGTGTAGAGCTGGATACCAGTAGCACTGGGATGCAGGGGCACTGACGCGAAGCGTCCGCGCCACAGCATCGCTGCGCTCCCTGGTGTTCATGTGGCGGTGGAGAACCCGAAGATCAGGAGCCCGAAGATGGGCCCCTTCCGCCTCTCCCCGGTTCGGCTCCTTCCCCGGGTCAGATGCTCGCAACCTTCGCGGGGTCTCCCGCCCTGAACAACACATCGACATGCCGCTCATCGGTGCGGCGGACGCCACGCCCCTTCTGGCGGAGACGGCAGCTTACGACAACCGCGAGGATCAGGGACCGCCTGCGGTCTACATCCAACCCATCCCAGTGGCGGCGTACCTGCTCGTCCGTCATCCCGGTGACGCCCTTGACGGCGCTGTCACTCCCCAACTGGGATAGCTGATCCTCCAACTCATCCACGCGGCTGCGCATGGTCTGGGATGCAGTCAGAAACTGCGATCGAGTAACGAGCCCAGCTGCATAGTCGGTGGCCAGATCATCGAGCCGTGCCCGAAGGGTCCCCACCTCGTCCCTCATCTGCTGAACAGGCAGGTCATCCTCGCTCTGCTCGAACGCTTCCGCGAACTGCGGCGCGGTCAGGAACCGGATCACACGCTCACTGACCATGGTGTCAGCCTCGTCCTGACGGTGGGATACGCAGTGCTTGAACTTGCACTCATAGACGGCGTAGCTACCCTGCTCGCCCTTCCGTCCACGCCATGCCGTGCGGATGGGGCCACCACAGTTGGCACAGGTAGCGACGCCCGTCAGCAGGCTCCGACGGGGACCGCCACCACCTGCCTTGCGGGTAGGAGAGTTGAGCACACGGACAGCGGAACGGTAGATCTCCTCGGGCACCAGGGCATCCCAGTTACCAGGGCCGACCTCATCCCCTGCGTACGTCCGGATAGCGCAGTTCCTGGCAGACATGAGGAGCTGACGAACAGTTGCTCCAGTCCAGTTCCTCCCCCTGGTGGTGAGCATGCCCTGACGGTTCCACTCATCGGCGATCGACACCAGGGAGCGCCCCGCCAACAGATCCTGGTACGCGCGCTGAACGGCCTCGGCTTCACCGCCACGAGGTGTTCCATCGCGCTCGTATCCGAAGGGTCGAGCAGACCACCAGGGCCGGCCTTGGGAAGCCCGCTGCGTGGCCGCCAGACGCTGACGAGCAGCCTTCTGCTGGCCCTCGAACTGAGAGAACGCCGTGACCACGTTCGCCATCAGGACGCCTGTCGGGTTGCTCAAGTCCAGCATCCCTGCGGTCACGGCGTGGACGGGTACGCCGTAGCTGATCACCCGGTCCAGCTCACGGGTGAGGCGGACGAGCCGGTCGAGATGCCAGACGATGACGGCGTCCGGCTTCGGGCTCAGGGTGAGCAGCTTCTCGAACGCCGGCCGGACCCGGCCGGTCGTGGCGCTGATGCTGTTGTCGATCAGCTCCCGCGTCACCGTCCAGCCCTGACGAGCTGCCAACTCCCGGCAGGCTTCGAGCTGCCGATCAACGCCCAGCTCGTTACCCAGCTTGTCCAGGCTGAGCCGTGCGTAGATGACGACGTCCATCCCTGCGTTCCCTCCCTCGAAGTTGCCTGGGATGATGATACGCAGTCGCCTCTACAAGTGGGCGTACAAGCTCTCCCCGCTGGTGCCGTCCGAGCTGGTCGCGGACTGCTTCGCGCTGGCCCGGGAGATCCGCGCGCTGGACATGCGGGCCAGCCCGTGCGACCTGGCCGACCTGGGCGGCTATCCGCCGGTGCTGGTGGAGACGCCGGAGGGCCGGGCCGAGTACGCCGCCGCGCAGCGCGGCTTCGCCGAGCGGGCCGCCGGGCTGCGCGGCCGGCTGCTCGCCGCGGTCGACTGATCGGGGCGGGCCGGGCAGACCGATCGGCCCCGGCCCGGTTCAGCCGACCGCGCGGATCAACCCCGGCCCCGGTCGTGCGGACTCAGCCCTCCGGGTGGCCCCGGTGCGCCGCCCACTCGGGCGCGAGGATCGACATGACGGTGGCGTCCACCCAGCCGTCGCCGTCGCGGAGCACCTGCCGCAGCGTGCCCTCGGCCACGAAGCCGACCTTCTCGTAGACCCGGCGGGCGCGCGGGTTGAACGCGAACACCTCCAGCGAGATCCGGTGCAGGCCGAGCTGCTCGAAGCCGTACCCGACGATCAGCCGGACCGCCTCGGTGCCGAGCCCCCGGTTCCGGCCGGCCGGGCCGATCAGCGTCCGGAAGTTGCAGTTGCGGTTGTGGCCGTCCCACTCGTTGAGGACCACCTCGCCGACGCAGGCCCCGGTCGCCTTGTCCACGACGGCCAGGTCGAGCCGGTCGGTCTGGCTGTTGCGGGTGCCGTACCAGGCGCGGAGCCGCCCCGGGTCGATCGGCTCGGGCGGGCTGCCGGTGAGCCGGGCCACCTCCGGGTCGGCAAGGGCGGCCTGGAAGGCCGCGAGGTCCTCGTCGACGAACGGGCGCAGGATGACCCGCTCGCCGGTGAGCGTGGGTTTGACGGAGAAGTCGACGGGCACGGGCGCATTCTGGTCGGCGGTCCGGTCGGCCTCAAAACCGTTTTCCCGCGCCGTCGGGCCGGGTCAGTCGCCATCCGCCCGGCGGTCGCGCTTGCGCTGGGACTGGCGCTTCTTGTCGGCCAGCCGGCGCTCCTTCGCCGCCCGCGACGGGCGGGTCGGGCGGCGGGGCTTGGCGGGCGGGGCCACCGCCTCCCGCAACACGGCGGCCAGTCGCTCGCGGGCCGCCTCCCGGTTGGCCAACTGCGCCCGGTGTTCGCTGGCGGTGACGGTCAGCACGCCGTCGACCAGCCGCCCGGCGAGCCGGTCCAGCGCGCGGGCCCGCAGCGGCTCGGGCACGCTCGGCGAGCCGGCCAGGTCGAAGCTGAGCTCCACCCGGGAGTCGGTGGTGTTGACCCCCTGTCCGCCCGGCCCGGACGAGCGGGAGAACCGTTCCCGCAGCTCGCCGGCGGGGACCACGAGCCGGTCGGTCACCCGCAGTCCATCGTCCACGCCCCGAGGCTATCGCCCCGACCGATGGCCGGGCGTGGGAGTTACCGTCGGGGTGGGCGCGGGGCCGGCCCGCTCGTGGTCCGGCCCGGCCGCCGCGTACGCGGCCGCACCGACGAGCAGCAGGGCGATCACGCCGATCTTGGTGAAGACCGCGCGGATCGCCAGCCAGGCGGTCCGCCGGGCGCCCGGAACGGTGTTACGGGCGGTCTGGTAGTCCTTCCAGCCACGCTTCGCGCGGGCGTACGACGCACCGACGCCGGTGCCGATGACCAGGCCCACCAGGAGGAGGGCCGCGATGACAGCTTGCTCCACCCATGCCAGTATCCATACTCAGCGTAATATTTCCATGGCCCGATGGTCCCACGCCGGATATCCGACAGTTCATCCGATCCGGCGGGATGGTCCGATAGGGCGGGGCGGCTCCGGGTCGGTCAGCCGCCCCGGCCGATGATGGTGTCGGCGGTCTGCTGGACCTGGTCGATCGGGATGGCGAACCCGATGCCGATCGAGCCGTTGCCGTCGATGGTGGCGATGGCCGTGTTCACCCCGACCACCTCGCCCCGCGCGTTGACCAGCGGGCCACCCGAGTTGCCCGGGTTGATCGAGGCGTCGGTCTGCACCGCGGCGTGCCGGCCGTTGCCGATGCGTACCTGACGGTTGAGCGCGCTGACGATGCCGGCGGTCACCGTGCCGGACAGGCCGAGCGGGGAACCGACCGCGAGCACCGGCTCGCCGACGCGGGTGGCGTTCGGCTTGGCCAGCGGCAGCGGGGACAACCCGGCCGAGGCGGGCACCTTGAGCACCGCCAGGTCGCTGCTCGGCTCCCGCCCCACCACCTCGGCGGTGAACCGCCGGCCGTCGGAGGTCTCCACCGTCACCGGCCCGGAGCCGCCCTTGGCCAGGATGTGGTCGTTGGTCACGATGTGCTGCTCGTGGTCGATGGCGAAGCCGGAACCGCTGGCCGACGCCCCGGAGCCACTGCCGACCATCACCGACACCACCCCCGGCACGGTCTTCTCGGCCGCGGTGACCAGCTCCGCCGGCACCGGCGCGGCGGACGCCGCCGCGGGCCCGGGCGCGTCTCGGCCGGCCACCCAGGTCCCCGCCGCCGCCCCGGAGACCATCGACAGCGCCACCACCGCGAGCGCGGTCAGCATCCGCCCGCGCCAGCCGCGCCGTCCCGGGCCTCGCTCGGATCCGGGTACGTCCCAGCGCCCGCGCCCGTCCGGGTCCAGCTCGGGCGAGACGAACCACGGGCCGCGTGGCTCGCCGAGTCCGGTCTGCACTGCCATACCTGGCTCCTCACGTGTCGTGCCGTCGTCGCGGACGGGTGGTACGGGTCAGGGCAGGCGGGAGAACCACCGCAGGGATCCGGCGGCCGCTCCCATCGCGAAGACCAGCCCCAGGCCGATGAAGCGGGCGGAGATGTCCTGCCGTTCCTTGCGGTAGCCGACCGAGGTGCCGATGTCCTCGTAGACGGCGCGCAGCTCGGCGCTGGTGGACGCCTCGTGGAAGCCGCCCCCGGTCTCCTCGGCGACCGCCTTGAGGGTCTGCCCGTCCACCGGCACCTGGATGGCCCGCCCGCCCCGGTCGACGAAGCCGGACGGGGTGCCGAACGAGATGGCGTGCACCGGGACCTTCGCCGTCACGGCCTGGGCGGCCGCCTCCATCGGGTCCATGCCGGAGGTGTTCGCGCCGTCGGAGAGGATGATGATCCGGGCTGGCGGCGGATCCTTGGCCGCCTTGGCGTCCAGGCTCTTCACCGCGCCCAGGGAGGTGCTGATCGCCTCGCCGATGGCGGTGCCCTGTACCCCGGTGATGCCCTCGTCGAGCCGACCGATCCCCTCGTGCAGCGCGTCCCGGTCGGTGCCCGGCGGGACCAGCACGGCCGCGCTGCCGGCGAAGGCGACCAGCCCGACGTTGAACTCCTTGGGCAGGCCGTCGACGAACCGGCGGGCGGCCTGCTTGGCGGCGGTCAGCCGGTCCGGGTCGACGTCGCTGGCCAGCATCGAGGTGGACACGTCCACCGCGACCATCACGGTGGCCCGTTCCCGGGGTACCCGCACCTCCGCGTTGGGCCGGGCGAAGCCGACCACCAGCAGCGCGAGCATGGCGAGGAAGAGTCCCGCCGGCACGTGCCGGCGCCAGGCGGGCCGGTGCGGCGCGACGCGGTCCAGCAGCCGCAGGTTGGTGAACCGGATGGCGTACCGGCTCTGGCGGCGCTGCATCACCAGGTAGCCGACGACGAGCGCGGCGACGCCGAGCAGGAGCCAGAGCCGGGCGGGCGACTGCCAGGTCACGCGGCACCTCCCCGGGGTGCGGCCGGCGCGGCGGCCAGCCGGCGCTGGGCGTGCACGTGCCGCACGATGTCGGCGCTCCAGTCGCGGTCGGTGCGCAGCGCCAGGTGGCTGGCGCCGGACCGGCGCAGCGCGGCGCGTACCTGGTCGCGTTGGGCGGCGGCGGCCTGCGCGTACCGCTCCCGCAGGCTCCGGTCCCCGGTCCACACCTCGCGGCGCCGGCCGGTCTCCGGGTCGACCATGGTGACCAGGCCGACGTCCGGCAGCTCCAGCTCGCGCGGGTCGGTCACTTCCACGGCGAGCACCTGGTGCCGGACGGCGAGCCGGCGCAGGAGGACCTCCCAGGGCGGGGCGGCGTCCGGGTCGTCGGGCAGCCCGTCGAGGAAGTCGGACACCACCACCACCAGGCCCCGGCGCCGGGCCACCCGCCCGACCCCGTCCAGCCCGTCGGCCAGCCCTGGCGGGGCGACGACGACGTCAGGTCGGGGCGCGGCCAGCAGGGCGCGCAGCAGCCCGAGCAGGTGGGTACGCCCGCCCCGGGCCGGGAACCGGCGTACGCCGTCGGGGCTGAGCACCAGCGCGCCGAGGCGGCTGCCGACGCCGGCGGTGAGGAAGCCGACCGCCGCCACGGCGGCCACCGAGAGTTCTCGTTTGTCCAGCGTGGCCGTGCCGTACGCCATGCTCGGGCTGGCGTCCACCAGCAGCCAGGTGGTCAGCTCCCGGTCGGCGTCGACCTCGCGGACGTGCGGGACGGTGGTCCGGGCGGTGACCGCCCAGTCCATCCGGCGCACCTCGTCCTCGCCGGGGCGGTACTCGCGGCTGCCGGCCACCTCGCTGCCTGGGCCGGGCAGCAGGCCGCGGTACTGGCCGTGGAGCAGCCCGTCGAGCCGTCGGGTGACGGTCAGCTCCAACCGGCGCAACCGCTCGTTGGGAGCGAGTTCCGCCAGGCCGGGCTCGGGCGGGGGCGGTGCGGCCCGGCGCCTCATGCCGCCGCCAGGTCGGGCGCCGTCTCGGGGTGGCCGGCGACGACCCGGGGTGGCGGCACCGCCTCGATCAGCCGGCGGACCAGCGCCTCGGCGGAGACACCGTCGGCGACCGCGTCGAAGGAGAGCACCAGCCGGTGGGCGAGCACGTCCACGGCCAACTCCCGGACGTCGTCCGGTAGCACGTACTCCCGGCCCCGGATGAGCGCCTGGGCGCGGGCGGCGGCGACCAGGCCGAGGGTGGCCCGGGGGCTGGCCCCGTACGCCAGCAGCGGCGCGATCTCGGGCAGCCCGAACCGGCCCGGGTCACGGGTGGCGAGGATGAGCCGGACGACGTACTCGGCGAGCGCGTGGTGGACGAAGATCTGGCCGGCCCGGCGCTGCAGTTCCCGTAGCCGGGCCGGGTCGAGCACCGGCCGGGGCGTTGGCCGGTCGCTGCTCATCCGGTAGAGGATGTCCAGTTCGTCGGCGTCGGACGGGTAGTCGACCACGATCTTCATGAGGAACCGGTCCCGCTGCGCCTCGGGAAGCTGGTAGACGCCCTCCGACTCGATCGGGTTCTGGGTGGCCAGCACCAGGAAGGGGTCGGGCACCGACCAGCTCCGGCCGCCGATCGAGACCTGCCGCTCGGCCATCGCCTCCAGCAGCGCCGACTGCACCTTCGCCGGGGCGCGGTTGATCTCGTCGGCGAGCACCAGGTTCGCCATGATCGGGCCCAGTTCGACGTCGAACGCCTCGGTGGACGCCCGGTAGATGCGGGTGCCGACGATGTCCGAGGGCACCAGGTCGGGGGTGAACTGGATCCGGGAGAAGGTGCCGCCGACCACGGTGGCGAGGGTCTGCGCCGCGAGGGTCTTCGCGACCCCCGGCACGCCCTCGAGCAGGCAGTGTCCGTCGGCGACCAGGGCGGTGAGCAGGCGTTCGACGAGGCGATCCTGCCCCACGATCACCCGTTTTACCTCGAAAAGGGTCTGTTCCAGCTCGACGCCGCTCGCATCGGCATCCACCGGGCTGGGCACGCTGGCCAGGGTGTCCGAGATGTCCGTCACGGTGCTTGCTTCCCGAGCCGGACCGGCGACAAACGTCGGATTATCGGCCCCTCGGCGGGCGTTCGGGAGCCGGACGGGCACGACTCTCCCAGGCGGGAGGCAACCGTACGAGCCGGTGCGGGCGACGCAGTCGGGCGCAGACGGGTCGCCGGGACGGCGGCCGGTGGGGGCGAACGGCACTGGCCCCCGCCGGAGCGGGGGCCAGCACGGCGGGGCGGGTCAGTTGGCGATGACGATGTGGAACGGCTTGTCCGCGAAGCCGCCGGAGGAACTGCGGGTCTGGACGAAGATCGCGTTGGCGATCAGGGTCCGGGGCGCGACCGAGACCTCGCCGCCCGGCGGAACGTTGGCCGGGTCGTTGGTGCCGATGGTCGCGTGGTACGCCTTGAGGCGGACGTTGTAGTCCAGCGTCACCTGGTACTGCCCGGCGTACTGGCCCGGCAGGTTGCTGGCGAACTTCGTGGCGGCGATGACGTTGCCCGAGTGCTGGAGCAGGGCGCCGTTGCTGCCGACGACGGCCCAGGCGACCGTGCCGGCGGCGGGCGGGGCGAGGGTGGCCCGCAGCGCGGCCTTCGCCGCCCGGCTCTCGGCGGCGGTCACCGGGGGCTGCTGACCGGGCTGCCGGGCGCCGGGCTGGGCGGCCTCGGCCGGAGCCTTCGCCGCCGGGTGGGCGGCGGCCGCGATGCCCCCGCCGGCCAGGGTGAGGGTCAGGACGCCGAGTGCTACCACCGCCGCCTTGCGTCTGAAGAACATCAGGTCTCCCTTTTGTGACCGTGAAGAACGGGCCGACCTGTGATTCACGGGCCGGATGACAACTGCAGGAGAGCCGGGCGCAGAACCACGGGCCATCGGGAAGCCCGCGTTTTTTCACGCACCGTCGAGGTTGGCAACCCAACCTCTGCACCCGGATTGACCTGGACTTACTACGGAGAGTCGCGACGTCTCGACCAGGTGGAAGGTAGCACCGAAAAATGCCGAGGGTCAATAGCGTGGATTTGCGTTTCGGACCTCGAACAGCAACTCGGGAAATTGTGAAAAGTGAAGGATTGGCCATTCGTGAAATGGTGTTGCGGACACCGCGACGGGCCACCGGACGGTACGGTGACGGGCGTGCCGACGACCACGGACCAGGCCCCGGCCGCCCGGACCCGCCGGATCGCCACAGTCGCCTGCTGGCTCACCGTCGCGCCGGTGGCCGCCTGGGCCGTGCTCCGGCTGGCCGGTCTGGAGCGCGGGCCGCTGGTGCAGGCGGTCGCCTTCACGCCGTACGTCGCCGCCGCGTCCCTGGTGCCGCTCGGGCTGGCGCTCGCGCTGCGGCGCCGCGGGCCAGCGGCGCTCGCGGCCGTCATCGCGCTGGCGCTGGTCGGCCTGGTGGCGCCCCGCGCGGTCGCGGCCGGGCAGCCCGAGGTCGGCGGTCCCACGCTCCGCCTGCTCACCGCCAACCTGCTCGTGGGCGGCGCCGACCCGGCGCGCCTGGTCGGGCTGGTCCGCGCACACCGGGTGGACGTGCTGGCCGTGCAGGAGTTCACCCCGGGGATCGCGGCCGAGCTGGACCGTCTGGGGCTGGCCAACCTGCTCCCCTACCGGGAGCTCAACCCCGAGGTCGGCACCACCGGCTCCGGGCTGTACGCGCGCTTCCCGCTCAGCGAGGGCGGGTTCCGGCGCAACCAGGGCTTCTCCTTCACCCAGGCGTACGGGACGCTGGCGGTGCCGGGCGCGCCGCCGGTGCGGGTGGAGTCGGCGCATCCGGCCGCCCCGTACGCCGTCGACGTACTCCCCGACTGGTGGACCGACCTGCGAGCTCAGCCGCCCGCCACGCCGGACGGGCGGCTGAGCATCCTGGCCGGGGACTTCAACGCCACCCTCGACCACGCGCCACTGCGCGAGCTGATCGCCACCGGGTACGTCGACGCCGCCGACGCGGCCGGCGCCGGGCTCGTCGGCACCTGGGGCCCCTACGACGGTGACCCGATCCCGCCGGTCACCATCGACCACGTGCTGGTCGACCGGCGTATCGCGGTCCACGCGGTGACCGTGCACGCCGTTCCCGGCAGCGACCACCGGGCCGTCCTCGCCGAGCTGCGCCTGCCCGCGGCGTGAGCAGGGATCCCCGGTCAACCGTGGGCGTCGACCGGGCCGCCCTTACACCCGGGCCCGGTCCAGGCCGTAGGTGAGCGCGTCGACGAGGGCGTGCCAGCTCGCCTCGACCACGTTGGGGTGCACGCCGACGGTGGTCCAGTCGCTGCCCGCGCCGGCGGTCTCCACCAGCACCCGGGTCACCGCGCCGGTGCCGTGGCTGCCCTCCAGGATGCGGACCTTGTAGTCGGCCAGCTCGAAGTCGCGCAGCTCCGGGTAGTGCCGGGCCAGCGCCACCCGCAGCGCCTCGTCCAGGGCGTTGACCGGGCCGTTCCCCTCGGCGGTGGCGATCACCCGCTCACCGCGTACCCGGATCTTGACGGTGGCCTCGGAGACCACCGCGCCGTCCTCGCGGTGCTCGACCAGCACCCGGTACGACTCCAGGGCGAACGGCCGGGGCGCGGCCCGGCCGGGCAGCTCGGAGCGGACCAGCAGCTCGAACGAGGCGTCCGCGGCCTCGAACGACCAGCCGCCGGCCTCCAGCTCCTTGACCCGCTTGGTGACCGCGGACACCGCCTCCGGATGGCCGGCCAGGTCCAGCCCCAGCTCACGGCTCTTGAGCTCGATGCTGGCCCGGCCGGCCATCTCGGTCACCAGGATCCGCATGTCGTTGCCCACCACCGACGGGTCCACGTGGTTGTAGAGCAACGGGTCCACCTTGATCGCGCTCGCGTGCAGCCCGGCCTTGTGGGCGAAGGCGGCGGCCCCGACGTAGGCCTGGTGGGTGTCGGGGGCGATGTTGGCGATCTCGGCGATGGCATGCGAGACCCGCACCAGCTGTTCCAGGCAGCCGTCCGGCAGGACGGGCAGCCCGAGCTTGAGCTGGAGGTTGGCGACCACCGCGAAGAGGTCGGCGTTGCCGGGGCGCTCGCCGTACCCGTTGGCGGTGCCCTGGAAGTGCCGCACGCCGGCCTCGACCGCGGCGATGGTGTTGGCCACCGCGCAGGCGGTGTCGTTCTGGCAGTGGATGCCGAGCAGTTCCGGTGCCACGCCGGTGCGCGCGGTGACGTCGGCGATGGCGGCGGTGACCTGGGACGGCAGCATCCCGCCGTTGGTGTCGCAGAGCACGAACCGCTCGGCACCCGCGGCGAGCGCCGTCTCCAGCACCGCCGCGGTGTACGCCGGGTCGTACCGGTAGCCGTCGAAGAAGTGCTCGCCGTCCACGAAGACCCGCCGGCCCTCCCGCACCAGGTGCGCGACCGTGTCCCGGACCATGGCCAGGTTCTCCTCGGCGGTGGTGCGCAGGGCCCGCTCGACGTGCCGCAGGTCCGCCTTGGCGACCAGCGCCACCGCCGGGGTCTCCGCGTCGAGCAGTCCGCGCACCTGCGGGTCGGCGTCGACCGCCACGCCGGCCTTCCGGGTGGCCCCGAACGCGACCAGGATCGCGTGCTTCAGCTCCAGCTCGGTCCGGGCGCGCCGGAAGAACTCGGTGTCCTTGGGCACCGCGCCCGGCCAGCCGCCCTCGATGAAGCCGACCCCGAGGTCGTCGAGCAGGCGGGCCACCGCCAGCTTGTCGACCACCGAGTAGCTGAGCCCCTCGCGCTGCGCACCGTCGCGCAGCGTCGTGTCGTACACCTGGAAGGTCATGGGAGTCCTCTTCTCGAGCCTTGAGGGGAGCAACAAAAAGACCCCCCGCGGATGCGGGAGGTCTGCGCGCTCGGCGAGAGGGAAGCCGGCGCGCTAGTTGCCAATAATCAGAACGGAGCTGGTCACGGTCTGTACTCTGCCACCCCGACCCGGCTTTTGGGAGAGACAATCCACATGCCGGGACGGTCACGGAGGGTGGTATTACCCGATCGAGGGACGGATCCGCCGCGCAACGCGCCGCTCGTGATCGACTTCACAAGTAATCCGGCCGCCGACATGGGGAAACAAGGCTGCGGAAAAATCTGGAACCGATCCAGTTACCGGCCTCGCGCCGCTGACAAACCGCTGTCAAGGAGGACCTGTGCTCACCGTCGGTGACCGCTTCCCCGAGTACGAACTCACCGCCTGCGTGTCGCTGGACGCCGACAAGGCGTTCGAGACGATCGACCACAAGTCCCACGAGGGCAAGTGGCGGGTGGTCTTCTTCTGGCCGAAGGACTTCACCTTCATCTGCCCCACCGAGATCGCCGAGTTCGGCCGCCTCAACGGCGAGTTCGCCGACCGGGACGCCCAGGTCCTCGGCGTCTCCGTCGACAACGAGTTCGTCCACTACGCGTGGCGCAAGGACCACCCGGACCTGCGTGAGCTGCCCTTCCCGATGCTCAGCGACATCAAGCGCGAGCTGACCACCGCCTGCGGCGTGCTCGGCGAGGACGGCGTCGCCCAGCGGGCCACCTTCATCGTCGACCCGAACAACGAGATCCAGTTCGTCATGGTGACCGCCGGCTCGGTCGGCCGGAACGTCTCCGAGGTGCTGCGGGTGCTGGACGCGCTGCAGACCGACGAGCTCTGCCCCTGCAACTGGAACAAGGGCGGCGCCACCCTGGACGCCAACGCGCTGCTCGCCGGCGCCGGGGCCTGACGATGGGCCTGGACGCGGTCAAGGCGGCGCTGCCCGAGTACGCCAAGGACATCAAGCTCAACCTTGGCTCCACCATCGCCACCTCGACGCTGAAGCCGGAGCAGGCCTGGGGCACCGCCCTGGCCTGCGCGGTGGCGGCCCGTAACCCGGTGGTGCTCAGGGAGATCGCCGCCGAGGCGGCCGGCCACCTCACACCGGAGGCGATCGAGGCGGCCAAGGGCGCCGCCACGATCATGGCGATGAACAACATCTACTACCGGGCCAAGCACCTGATCGGCGACGAGCAGTACGCGTCGCTGCCGGCCCGGCTGCGGATGCAGATCATCGCCCGACCCGGCGTGGAGAAGGCCGACTTCGAGCTCTGGTGTCTCGCCGTGTCGGCGATCACGGGCTGCGGGGTCTGCCTGGAGTCGCACGAGAAGACCCTGCGTGCCGCCGGGTTCAGCCGCGATCAGGTGCACGAGGGGCTGCGCATCGCGGCCGTCGTGCACGCCGCCGCGGTGACCCTGGACGCGGAGGCCGCCCTGGCCTGAGCGGATCGGTGTAGCGGTCTCCACAACCGGGTACGAAGGGTCCGACAGGGCACATCCCCCGAGAAAGTCGAGAAAGGGAGTGAACGCCATGGAGCGGCTCGACCCTCGAACGACCCACGGGACGCCGGACCCGCTCACCTACGGTGGTGAGGGCGCCTTCGCGGGCGGCACGCCCGCGGGACGCTTCGATCCGTGGAGCTACCGGGACGAGGCCGGGGTGACCGGCATCGACCTGGTCGGCTACAAGGTGGCGGCGATGGACGGCGGGATCGGCAAGGTGGACCGGGCCAGCCACGAGGTGAACTCCAGCTACCTGGTGGTCGACACCGGGCCGTGGATCTTCGGCAAGAAGGTCATGCTGCCGGCCGGCACCATCAACCACGTCGACCACGACGAGCGGAAGGTCTACGTCGACCGGAGCAAGGACCAGATCAAGGCCGCGCCCGAGTACGACGAGAGCACCGACTCCGATCCGGCGTACCGGGACAAGCTCGGCGGGTACTACGACGACACCTACTCGTCGATCCCGCCGGGCACCGCCCGGTAACGGAGGCACCTGCAGCACGGCCGGTGGGCAACGCCCCACCGGCCGTTGCCATGTCCGAGGCCATCGGAGCCCCACCTCGACCAGATGCCCTCCGCAGAGCCTGGTAACGGCCTGGACCGTAAGTTACGCTACGCCGATTAGAGGCGCATCTCGATGCACCAGGCATTGGTCCCGCGGGCTTCGGGGCAGGTTACGGGCCCATCCGCAAGTGCGCACCCCTCTCGGTCAGTGAGGAAGCCAATGAAACGGACAACACCGGGGGCGCTCTCCTTACTCACCGCCTGGGCACTGCTGGCCGGCACGCTCATCGCCCCCGCCCCGGTGCACGCCGCTCCACCGCCCACTCCCGCACCGATCACCGGGGCGGAGCAGGACCTCGGCCACGCGATCAACTCCCGGGTGCTCTCGCAGTACCAGGCGCAGGGCGTCGACCAGCAGGGGCAGCCGCAGGCCTACTGGGTGACCGCCGGCAACAGCGAGGTCACGGCGATGTTCCAGGTCACCGACATCAGGTCGGGGAAGGTCGTCTTCGGCGAACGGCTGCCCTCCGGTACCGGTAGCTGGGCGGTCACCTTCGCCAAGCCACAGCGCGCCGTCTACTTCGGCATGACCGACGGCGCCGTCTACACCTGGTCACCCGGAGACACCTCGGTCACCGCACTCGGCGTGCCGTTTCCGGACGAGCAGATATGGCGGATGGCCGCGGCGCCGGACGGCGTGATCTACGGCGGGACGTACCCGAGCGGAAAGCTCTTCTCCTACGATCCGACGACCAAGCGGTTCACCGACCATGGTCAGATCATCCCGGGCGAAACCTACGGCCAGGCGTTGGCGGTGGACGACCGCTACGTCTACTTCGGCACCAAGCCGAACGCGAAGCTCGCCCGTTTCGATCGGGCCACCGGGGCGGTGCAGCCGATCACGCTGCCCGCGCAGTACGCGGACGAGGAAGCCGTCTACGACCTGACCCTCGCCGGGGGCTACCTGTTCGCCCGACTGGACCACTCCAGCGACCTTCTCGTGTACCGGCTCAGCGACGGCACCGTCGTGAACATCGTCCCCGCGATCTCCGGCCGGATGGTGTCCGAGCCCGATCCGACGGGGCGGTACGTCTACTTCCGGATGGTGGCCGAGGGCGTCGTCCAGTACGACCTCCACACGCACACCTACGCCGTGGTCGGCTGGAAGCCGAACGCGCTGCCGGGGAGTTGGGAGTGGATCGACCTGGCCGACCCGACGTGGCCCGGACCGACCCTGTCGATGACCTACTACTACGGCCGCATCTATCTGTGGAACCCGCAGACGCGGGCTACTCGATACATCGGCGAGCAGGACCTGGAGGGCGCCCCCAACCCGATCCAGGCCATCGGGACCGGACCGGACGGATCGGTGTACATCGGCGGATTTCTCTCTCCGCCCGGCATGGCACGCTTCGACCCGGCCCACGACGCCATGTCCCTGTTGGCCGGCGCGGGGCAGGTGGAGGGCTTCGGGATCCGCGGCGACCACCTGCTCTACGGCCGCTACCCGGACGGCAACCTGCTGTCCTTCGACACCACCCGGCCGTGGACGTACGGCTCCAACCCCGCTCCCAGGGCCGTCCTCGGCGACGAGCAGCAACGGGCGCAGGCCTTCGTGGACCTGGGTGAGACAGTGGCCGTCGGCAGCATCCCCCGCGCGGGTCGCCTCGGCGGCGCGCTGAGCTTCTGGACGCCGTCGACCGGTGTCGTACAGACGTATCGGGAGGTCGTGCCGCAGCAGAGCGTGGTGAGCCTGGTCGAGCACGACGGGTTGCTCTACGGCGGCACCTCCATCAACGGCGGGTACGGCATCGAGCCGACCGCCATCGAGGCCGAACTGTTCGTGTTCGATCCGCGGACCCGGCAGGTGGTCAAGCGCGTGGTTCCCGCGCCAGGTGGCTCGGCGGTGAACGCTCTGGTCGTCGATGCGGCCGGCCTCATCTGGGGCCTGTCCGACGGCACGCTGTTCACCTTCGACCCGGCGACCCGCACGGTGACCAGGTCCGAACAGCTCTTTCCGAAAGAGCCGACGATGTACGGCAACGAGCGAGGTCTGGTCGCCGGCGACGATGGCTTCTTCTACGCGTCGGTCTCCGACAGCCTCTGGCGGATCGACCCGACGACCTGGGATGTCGTCGAGCTGGCCAGCGGCCGGGTGGCCTTCCTCACCAGGGGCGGGGACGGCAACCTCTACTACGGCAGGGTGTCCCGCCTGTACCGGTGGAACTTCGCGCTCCCCGCCGTGTGCAGCCGCGTGATCAGCGGCGGGTACGCGGGGCAGCTCGACGTTACGACGGGCACGACCTGCCTGCGGGACGCCACCGTGACCGGACAGGTCTCGGTGGGCGCCAGCGCCGCGCTGGTGGTCCAGGACAGCGCGGTCGACGGACCGATCCGGGCCGAGCAGGCCGCCCGGGTGGCCGTACGGGACAGCGCGGTGAGCGGTCCGCTCTCCGCCAATGGCACCAGCGGCGAATTTAGCTTGATCAACTCCTCGGTGACCGGGCCCGTCACGGTTGTGCATGGACGGGGGCCGTCCGTGCTGGCGGGCAACGTGATCGAGGGCCCGCTGCGCTGCCTCGACAACGACCCGGCACCACAGGACGATGGTCAGCCGAACACGGTGGCCGGCCCCGCGCAGGGGCAGTGCGCCAATCTCTGACCTCGCGTCGTGCGGCGGATTGGTCTCCTTGAGCACCCGCTCGGCGATCATTCTGGCGCTCAAGATGCCATCCACAGCGCCAGCCGCGCCCGTTACCGTGTCAGGGGTGGACGTCACTGAGGTCAACCCCAGAAACCCCTTCTCCACCCTGTTCAACTTCCGCGACGTCGGTGGCCTGACCGGCCACGACGAACGGACCGTGCGCCGGGGTCGGCTCTACCGCTCCGACTCGCTGCACCGGATCGACCAGACCGACCAGGCGGCGTTCACCGCCCTCGGCATCCGCACCGTCATCGACCTGCGCCGCCCCGAGGAGGTGGCCCGGGACGGCCGGGTGCCCGCGTACGACGGGCTGACCTACCGGCACATCCACCCGGAGCACCAGAGCTGGGCCGACATCCGGTACGACCCGCAGGAGAGCCTGCCGCGCTGGCTCGCCGACCGCTACGCGGCCCTGGCCGAGACGGGCACGGCCGGCCTGGCCGAGGCGGTCGGTCTGATCGCGGACAGCGCCAACGCGCCGGTGGTGGTGCACTGTGTCGCCGGCAAGGACCGGACCGGGATCGTCTGCGCGCTCACCCTCTCGGTGCTCGGAGTGGCCGACGAGGACATCGCCGCCGACTACGCGCTGAGCACCGAGGCGTCGGCGCGGTTCAGCGCCTGGGTCGCGGCCACCACCCCGGCGGAGGTGGAGCTGCCGCGGCCGTTCCTCGCCTCCCCCGCCGAGGCGATGACCATCTTCCTCACCGAGCTGCGGGCCGGGCACGGCTCGGTGGAGGGCTATCTACGCCACGCGGGCGTGACCGACGGGCAGTTGGCGACGCTCCGCGACCACCTGCTCGACTGAGGCGCCGGCGCTGCCTGCCGGGCCGGCCGACCCGGGCCACGTACTCACCACATCCGGTGACGGCCGGCGCCGTCCTCGACGGTGCCGGCCGTCCGGGCAATTCAGCGCCGGTCAGAGCACCCGCTGCACCCAACCGTGCCGGTCCTCGGCGCGGCCCCGCTGGATGTCGGACAGCCGCTGCCGCAGCGCCATCGTGGAGCGACCCGGCTCCCCACCGCCGATGAGGAACTCGCCGTCGGGGAAGCGCACCCCGCCGATCGGGGTGATCACCGCGGCGGTGCCGCAGGCGAAGACCTCACGCAGCCGGCCGCTGGCCGCGTCGGCCTGCCAGTCGGCGAAGCTGACCGGCCGCTCCTCGACCCGGTGCCCGGACTCGGCGGCCAGGGTGAGGATCGCGTCCCGGGTGATGCCCGGCAGGATGGTGCCGGTCAGCGGCGGGGTGACCAGGGTGTCGTCGTCGTAGACGAAGAACACGTTCATGCCGCCGAGTTCGTCGACGAAGCGCCGCTCCACCGCGTCCAGGAAGACCACCTGGTCGCAGCCCGCCTCGATCGCCTCGGCCTGGGCGGCCAGCGAGGCGGCGTAGTTGCCGCCGCACTTGGCCGCGCCGGTGCCGCCGGGTGCCGCCCGGGTGTAGTCCGGGGAGACCCAGACGGTGACCGGCTTGACCCCACTCGCGAAGTACGCCCCGGCCGGCGAGGCGATCACGCAGTAGAGGTACTCGTTGGCCGGGCGGACGCCGAGGAACACCTCGCTGGCGAACATGAACGGCCGCAGGTAGAGGCTGCTGTCCTCGTCCTCGGGGATCCACTCCCGGTCGATCTCGACCAGCCGCCGCAGCGACTCGACGAAGGTCTCCGTCGACAGCTCGGGCATCGCCAGCCGCCGGGCGGAGTCCGCGAAGCGGACGGCGTTCGCGTCCGGGCGGAACATCGTCACCGCCCCGTCCGCGCCCCGGTACGCCTTCAGCCCCTCGAAGATCTCCTGCGCGTAGTGCAGGACGGCCGCGGCCGGATCCATCGGGATCGGCGCCCGTGCCTCCACCCGGGCGTCGTACCAGCCCTTGCCGTCGGCGTACCGGATGGTCACCATGTGGTCGGTGAACACCCGGCCGAACCCGGGGTTCGCCAGCAGGGCGGCCCGGTCGGCGGCGGATACCGGCGCGAGATTCGGACGGATCTCGAAATCGAGCTTGTCACCACCACTCATCGCGCTGACCTCCCTGCGGGTCCACGGCATGCGCTATCGCACGCCGACGTCGTTGGTGCCAGAAACTTACCCCGAACGGTCGTTCAGCGGATAGCTCCGGCCCGACACATCGAGCGCACCGGATGGCGACCCGGGAGGTCGGGCGGAGCGGGCCCGGGTGCGGGTCTGGCGGCCCGCCTCCGGGCCGCGGTAACGGCCCTGGTCAGGCTACGGCGTAGCCGGCGAGCCGGTCGCCGACCTCCTCGGTGCGCAGCGACGCACCCGGCGTACGGCTGGCCAGCTCGGTGCCGACCGCGGCGGTGACCCGCTCGGCGGCGTCGGCGTGCCCCAGCTGGTCGAGCAGGAGCGCGGCGGAGAGCACCGCGGCGACCGGGTCCGCGACGCCGCGGCCGGCAATGTCCGGCGCGGAGCCGTGCACCGGCTCGAACATCGACGGGTAGCGCCCCTCGGGGTTGATGCAGCCGCTGGCCGCCAGGCCGATGCCGCCGGTCACGGCGGCGGCGATGTCGGTGAGGATGTCGCCGAACAGGTTGTCGGTGACCACCACGTCGTACCGCTGCGGGTTGGTCACCAGGAACATCGCGGCGGCGTCGACGTGCTGGTATTCGGTGGCCACGTCGGGGTGCTCGGCGGCGACGGCCTCGAAGGTGCGCGCCCACAGCGAACCGGCGTGGGTCAGCACGTTGGTCTTGTGCACGAGGGTGACCTTGCGGCGCTCCCGGCGGCGGGCCCGGGCGAAGGCATCGCGGATCACCCGCTCGACGCCGTGCCGGGTGTTGAGGCTCTCCTCGGTGGCCACCTCGGCCGGGGTGTCCCGGTGCAGCGAACCGCCGGCGCCGGCGTAGAGGCCCTCGGTCCCCTCGCGGACCACGACCAGGTCGACCTCGCCGGGCTTGACCGCGGCCAGCGGGCCGGGCACGCCCGGCCAGAGCCGCGCGGGGCGCAGGTTGACGTACTGGTCGAAGGCGAAGCGGAGCTTGAGCAGCAGGCCGCGCTCCAGCACGCCCGGCGGCACGGTGGGGTCGCCGACCGCGCCGAGCAGGATCGCGTCGTGCCCGGCCAGTTCGTCGAGGACCGAGTCGGGCAGCACCTCGCCGGTACGGTGGTAGCGGGCGGCGCCGAGGTCGTACTCGGTGGCCTCCACCACGCCGGGGAGCACGGCGTCGATGACCTTGCGGGCCTGCCCGACCACCTCGGGTCCGATCCCGTCCCCGGCCACCACCGCGATCCGTGCCACCACGCACTCCTCATCTCGTCGTTCCCCGCAACGGTACGTGGTCGTCCCGGTTTCCGGTACGCGCCTTCCAACATTCGGGATTTCCGGATGCTCAGGAGTCTCCCAGGTGGCATTCATGGTGCAGTCATGTCCGCTGCCTAGGGTCGGAGACGTTCGGGTCGGACGGGGCCCGGGACCGGCTTCGCCGCGACGCTGCGGCGTCGTCAGGGAGGGAGCGGATGCGATGCGGATCGACGAGCAGCGACGGGCCCGGTGGGCCGACGAGCAGCCCCGGACCCGGTGGATCGACCAGTCCGCCTTCCGCAGCCGCCGCCCCGACCTGCGCCTCGGCTCGCGCAGCCACCGGCTGGACCGGGCCGGCGGCACCGCAGTCGACCGGATCAGCGTCACGCACACCGTGCGCACCTCCACCGCCGAATACTCCCTGCTGTTGAACGCGCCCGAGTGGCTGGGCCGCCGGGGCGTCGGCGAGGCGCTGCGGGACGCGGTCGCCGAACTGCGCGCCGTCGACCTCACGTACGGGCCGAACCAGCCGGACAGCCTGGTGTCGAAGCTGCGGCGGGACGAGATCAGCCCCGAGTCGTACCCCCCGCTGGCCGACCTGGTGAACCGCTGCGCCGCGATGCGGGCGGCGACCGACGGCTGGTTCGACGCCTGGGCGGTGCCGGGCGGCTTCGACCCGGGCGGCCTGCTCAACGGCTGGGCGGTGGAGCGGGCCGCGGCCCGGCTGCGCGCCGCCGGCGTCCACGACTACGCCGTGCTCTGCGGCGCCGACCTCACCGTACGCGGACACGCCGCGCACGGCGGCCCGTGGCGGGTGGCCGTGCACCATCCCACGGACGCGCACCAGGCGCCGCTGACGCTGGAGATGACGGCCGGCGCGGTGGGCACCTCCGGGGTGTCCGGGCGCCGGGGGCACGTGGTGGACCCGCACACCGGCGAGCCGGCCGACCAGTTCGTCTCCGCCACCGTGGTGGGACCGGACCTCGCGGTGGCCGACGCCTACGCCACCGCCCTCTACGCCGCCGGCCCGGCCGGGCTGGCCTGGTTCCGCAACGGCTCGGACTACCGGGCGCTCTTCACCCACCGCCGGCGCTGAGCACGGCAACCTTCGGCACCCGCCGCCCCCGTCCTCGCCGCCACGACCCGGTACGCGATCGGCCCCCACGGTCTCGGCAACGATCGTGGGGGCCGGTCAGCGATGAATGCGCGTGGCTCGCGCAATCGAGGGGTGCGGGACCTGATTGGGCCGGACGACCGACCGCGCCACCCGAAGACGGGCCGGAGTCGCAACTCAGCCAGTGACCGCACCGGTACGCTAGCGAATCGACGTAACTCGACGCAAGAGTCTCCACAGCGGACCGTCGCGTCGGCCCGCGCACACTGGCCTGCGGCGGGGCAGGCGTGACGGCGCGGGCCGGGGATGGCACGCTGTCCGCCGTGAGTTTCGATCTGAGCGTGTGGGCCCTGCCGGCCGGAGCCACGCCCGACGACGTACGGGCCGCGGTGCAGCGGTGCCGCGAAGGGCGGCACGGCGAGCGTCACCCCGACCCGAGGGTGGTCGGTTTCTACCGGGCCATCACGGCCGCCTATCCCGACCGCCCGGCCCGCCCGGGTACGCCCTGGGAGGTCGCCCCGCTGCACGCGGCCGCCGACCACGTGGCGATGAGCCTCTTCGCCACCTGCGAGGACCAGGTGCTGCTCGACATCGAGCGGCTGGCCGGCGAGCACGACCTGATGCTCTACGACGCCCAGGACGGCACGGTCTACCCACCACCCACGCGCGTCACCCGCTGATCCCGCCTGGGTACGACGAGGGGCCCGGCCGTGCGGCCGAGCCCCCGGTTCGTCGTGTGTGGACTACTCGTCGCGCAGGTCGGCCGCGCTCGCCGCGACCGCGCCGATCGAGTCGGCGGCCGAGCTGAGCAGGTCCGCGCCGAGCGCCTGGTCGACGGTGAGCGTCATCAGCGTCTCGCCGCCGGCCTCCCGGCGGGCGACCTGCATGGCGGCGATGTTGACGCCGGCCTCGCCGAGCAGGGTGCCGACGGTGCCAACCACGCCGGGCCGGTCGACGTAGCGCAGGAAGACCAGGATGCCCTCCGCGCCGATCTCGACGTCGAAACCGTCCACCTCGGTCAGCTTGAGGACGTCCCGGGCCCCGGCCTGGGTCACCGTGCCCGAGACGCTGACCGTCCGACCGTCCGGCAGCGCGCCGCGTACGGTCACCAGGTTGGCGTGGTCGCTCGTCTCGGCCTGCGTGGTCAGGGCCACCTCGACCCCGCGCTCGGCGGCCAGGTGCGGCGCGTTGACGTAGGTGACCTGCTCCTCCACCACCGAGCTAAACAGCCCCTTGGTGGCGGCGAGCTTGAGCACCGACACGTCGTGGGTGACGATCTCGCCACGCACCTCGACGGTGACGCTGGCGGCCACCCCGCCGGCCACCGCGGTGAAGGCCCGGCCCAGCTTCTCGGCCAGCGGCAGCAGCGGGCGGACGTCCTCGGCGACCACGCCGCCGGCCTGCACGTTCACCGCGTCCGGCACGAACTCGCCCTGCAGCGCCAGCTTCACGCTCTTGGCCACGGCCAGGCCGGCCTTGTCCTGCGCCTCGTGGGTGGAGGCGCCCAGGTGCGGGGTGGCCACCACGTTGTCGAAGGCGAACAGCGGCGAGGAGGTGCAGGGCTCCTTGGCGTACACGTCGATGCCGGCGCCGCCGACCCGGCCCTCGGCGATCGCGTCCGCCAGGGCCTGCTCGTCGACCAGGCCGCCCCGGGCGGCGTTGACGATCCGCACGCCCGGCTTGACGATCGCCAGCTCCTTCTCGCCGATCAGGCCCACGGTCTCCGGGGTCTTCGGCAGGTGGATCGAGATGAAGTCGCTCTCCCGCAGCAGCTCCTCCAGCCCGACCAGGCGGACGCCGAGCTGCGCGGCGCGGGCCGGCTGGATGTACGGGTCGTACGCGATCAGCCGGGTGCCGAAGGCGGCGATACGCTGCGCGAAGAGCACGCCGATGCGGCCGAGGCCGACCACGCCGACGGTCTTGCCCTGGATCTCCACACCGGTGTACTTGGACCGCTTCCACTCGCCGGCCTTGAGCGCGGCGCTGGCGCTGGCGGTGTTGCGCGCCACCGCGAGCAGCAGCGCGACGGCCTGCTCGGCGGCGGAGACGATGTTGGAGGTGGGCGCGTTGACGACCATGACGCCCCGGGCGGTGGCGGCCGGCACCTCGACGTTGTCCAGGCCGACGCCGGCCCGGGCGACCACCTTCAGGCGCGGCGCGGCGGCGATCGCCTCGGCGTCGATCTGGGTGGCGCTGCGTACGATCACCGCGTCGGCCTCGGAGAGCGCGGACAGCAGGGCCGGACGGTCGGTGCCGTCGACGTGGCGCACGTCGAAGTCGTGCGCGAGCACCTCGATGGCGGCAGGGGCGAGTTCTTCGGCGATCAGTACGACAGGATTCATCGGTCCTCGTAGACGCTCGTATGCGGTCGGCCTGGGGCGACGGGCGCCGCGCTGCGCCCGGTGCTGATCTGTGCCAGGGCCGTTCGGTGCCGGCTACGCACCTATCAGCGATCGTAGGACGCACCCCGGCCGGCATGTTCCGGAGTGCGGGGTGAGTGCCCTCACACAGGCTTGTCGTGCGCGAGGCGCGCGCGGCCCGGGGCCCGACGCCGGGGAGAGCGTCGGGCCCCGGGCCGCGTTCTCAGCGGCCTGACCCGGGGTCAGGCGGTCTCGGTGATGGGCCGGTCGACCCAGCTCATCATGGCGCGCAGCTTCTGCCCGGTCTCCTCGATCGGGTGCGCCGCGCCCTCGGCCCGCCACTTGCTGAAGTTGGGCCGGCCGGCCTCGTCCTCGGCCACCCACTCGCGGGCGAACTCGCCGGACTGGATCTCGCCGAGGATCTTGCGCATCTCCTCCTTGACCCGGGAGTCGATGACCCGGGGGCCGCGGGAGAGGTCGCCGTACTCGGCGGTGTCCGAGATGCTGTAGCGCATCCGAGCGATGCCGCCCTCGTACATCAGGTCAACGATGAGCTTCAGCTCGTGCAGGCACTCGAAGTAGGCCACCTCGGGGGCGTACCCGGCCTCGGTGAGCACCTCGAAGCCGGTCTGCACCAGCGCCGCGGCGCCGCCGCAGAGCACCGCCTGCTCGCCGAACAGGTCGGTCTCCGTCTCCTCGGTGAAGGTGGTCTTGATCGCGCCGGCCCGGGTGCCGCCGATCGCCTTGGCGTACGCCAGGGCCAGGCCGAACGCGTTGCCGCTGGCGTCCTGCTCGACGGCGACCAGGCAGGGCACGCCCTTGCCGTCAACGTACTGGCGGCGGACCAGGTGACCCGGGCCCTTCGGGGCGACCATCGCCACGTCCACGTCGGCCGGGGGCTTGATCAGGCCGTAGCGGATGTTGAAGCCGTGGCCGAAGAAGAGCGCCTTGCCCGGGGCCAGGTTGGGCGCGATGGACTCGGCGTACAGGCCGCGCTGGGCGGTGTCCGGCGCCAGGATCATGATCACGTCGGCCTCGGCCGCCGCCTCGGCCGGCGTGAGCACGCGCAGGCCCTGCTCCTCGGCCTTGGGCCGGCTCTTCGAACCGGCGGGCAGGCCGATCACCACGTCGACGCCGGAGTCGCGCAGCGACAGCGCGTGGGCGTGGCCCTGGCTGCCGTAACCGATCACGGCGACCTTGCGGCCCTGGATCAGACCCAGGTCGGCGTCGTCGTCGTAGTACACCTCAACGCTCATTGACTTCCCTTTCCTACGGCGGTGCCCGGCGGCCCGTCGTGAATCTGTGCGGTGCGGGTCCGGGCGGCGCGGACTCCGCGCCGCCCGGATGGTGGTCAGGCGGCGCGCAGCGCGGGCCCGGCGGTGATGGAGCGCGAGCCGCGCCCGATCGCCACCGTGCCGGACTGCACCATCTCCTTGATGCCGAAGGGTTCGAGGTCGCGCAGCAGCGCGTCGAGCTTGTCCGGGGTGCCGGTCGCCTCGATGGTCAGCGTGTCCGGGGCGACGTCGACCACCCGCGCCCGGAACAGGTTCACCGTCTCGAGCACCTGGCCACGGGCGTTGCGGTCGGCGCGGACCTTGACCAGCAGCAGCTCCCGGGCCACCGAGACCTGCGGGTCCAGCTCGACGATCTTGAGTACGTTGACCAGCTTGTTGAGCTGCTTGGTCACCTGCTCCAGCGGGGACGACTCGGCGTTGACCACGATGGTGATCCGGGAGACGTCCGGGTTCTCGGTCTCCCCCACGGCGAGGCTGTCGATGTTGAAGCCGCGCCGGGAGAACAGGCCGGAGACCCGGGCCAGGACACCCGGCTTGTTCTCCACCAGGACGGACAGCGTGTGCATCGTCATGACTACATCTCGTCCTCGTCGAAGGCGGGGCGGACGCCCCGGGCGAACATGATCTCGTCGTTGCTGGTGCCGGCGGCGACCATCGGCCAGACCATGGCGTCCTTGCCGACCACGAAGTCGATGACCACCGGCGCGTCGTTGATCGCCATGGCCGCCTCGATGACCTTGTCCACGTCGGCGGCGCTCTCGCAGCGCAGGCCGACGCAGCCGAGCGCCTCGGCGAGCTTGACGAAGTCCGGGATGCGGTGCTTGTGGGTGCCCAGCTCAGTGTTGGAGTAGCGCTCCCCGTAGAACAGGGTCTGCCACTGCCGGACCATGCCCAGGTTGCCGTTGTTGATCACGGCCACCTTGATCGGGATGCCCTCCAGCGCGCAGGTGGCCAGCTCCTGGTTGGTCATCTGGAAGCAGCCGTCGCCGTCCACCGCCCAGACCGTGGTGTCCGGCTTGCCGACCTTGGCACCCATCGCCGCCGGGACGGCGTATCCCATGGTGCCGGCGCCGCCGGAGTTGAGCCAGGTGTACGGCTTCTCGTACGAGATGAACTGGCTGGCCCACATCTGGTGCTGGCCGACGCCTGCCACGTAGACGGTGTCCGGGCCGGCGATCTCGCCCAGCCGCTTGATCACGTACTGCGGGGAGAGCGTCCCGTCGCCCGGCTCCTCGTATCCCAGCGGGTAGCGCCGGCGCAGGTCGTCGAGCTGGTGCCACCAGTCGCCGAGGTCGGCCGCCGGCCGGCCCGCCTGCTCGGTGGTGACCGCGGCGATCAGCTCGTCGATCACGTGCCGGGCGTCGCCGACGATCGGCACGTCCGCGTGCCGGTTCTTGCCGATCTCGGCCGGGTCGATGTCGGCGTGCACCACGGCGGCGTCCGGCGCGAACGAGTCCAGCCGGCCGGTCACCCGGTCGTCGAAGCGGGCCCCGAGCGCCACGATCAGGTCGGCCTTCTGCAGGCCGTAGACCGCTGCGACGGTGCCGTGCATGCCGGGCATGCCCAGGTGCTGCCGGTGCGAGTCGGGGAACGCGCCGAGCGCCATCAGGGTGGTGACCACCGGGATGCCGGTCAGCTCGGCCAGCCGGCGCAGCCCCTCGGTGGCGCCGGCCTTGAGCACGCCGCCGCCGACGTACAGCACCGGGCGGCGGGCGCTGGTCATCAGCCGGGCCGCCTCGCGGATCTGCTTGCCGTGCGGGTGCAGGGTGGGTCGGTAGCCGGGCAGGTCGAGGGTGGGCGGCCAGGAGAAGGTGGTCGGGGCCTGGAGGACGTCCTTGGGGATGTCCACCAGGACCGGGCCGGGCCGGCCGGTCGCGGCCAGGTGGAACGCCTCGGCCAGCACCTGCGGGATCTCGTCGGCGGTCTGCACCAGGAAGTTGTGCTTGGTGATCGGCAGCGTGATGCCCTGGATGTCCGCCTCCTGGAAGGCGTCCGTGCCGATCGCCGGCCGGGCGACCTGGCCGGTGATGGCCACCATCGGCACCGAGTCCATGTACGCGTCGGCGATCGGGGTGACCAGGTTGGTCGCGCCCGGGCCGGAGGTCGCCATGCAGACACCGACCTTGCCGGTCGCCTGGGCGTATCCGGTGGCGGCGTGCCCGGCGCCCTGCTCGTGGCGGACCAGAATGTGCCGGACCGTGGAGTCGTAGAGCGGGTCGTACGCCGGCAGGATGGCGCCGCCCGGAATGCCGAAGACGACGTCGACGCCGAGCGCCTCGAGCGACCGCACCAGCGATCCGGCGCCGGAGACCTGCGCCGAGGCGGGCTGCCGTACGGCCGGGGCGGAGCCGTTGCGGGGGGTGGAGGCGTGATCGGCGTCACCGGCCGGCTCGGTGGCCGGTCGGGCTCGCCGGACGGAGTGGGCGAGGGTCTCGGGCGTGGGTCTCGTCATGGCGGTTCAAGCCTTCGGCTGGAGTGGGTGATGCGCTTCTCAGAATGGGACGCGGGCGTCCCGCTGATGGTCCGACGGCAACAAAAACGGCCCACGTGCAGATGCACGGGGCCAGCGCACTCTCGGTCAGGGAGAGTGCGCTCAGGTAAGTACTCGCAGCGACCAGTTCGACGACATGTGGCTAAGCCTGACGCATCTCACGCGATGAGTCAACTGATCCCACATTTTGGTTAACGGACCTCGGCGTGTCGGGCCTCGACGCACCCCCGGCAGCCGGTGCGACCTGCGCAGATCCCTCGTTCGAGGGACGCGGGGCGGGAACCGACGCGGGTGGATCCGACCGGAGTCGGGGCAGCAGCGGGGAGGGGTTGGGACGGGCCGGCGCGGGCGGCGTGGCCGGCGGCACCGAGGTGGGTCGGGCGCCGGGCGAGGTGGCCGCCTCCAGCATCGCCTCCAGGTGCTCGGCCGGCACCCCCCAGCCGAAGAGCGCGCCCTGCCCGAACCGGCAGCCGGCGGCGACCACCGCGGCCAGTTCCGTGCGGTTGGTCACGCCCTCGGCGATCACCTCCATGCCGAGCTGGTGCCCGAGGCGCATGACGATGTCCACCATCGGGGCGAACGCCGGGCCGTCCCGGCCGACCGGCCGGACCGGCTCGTGCTCGGCGACCAGGCTGTGGTCGATCTTGAGGATGTCGATCGGGAGCCGGCGCAGCTGGCCCAGCGAGGAGTAGCCGGCGCCGAAGTCGTCCAGCGCGATCCGTACGCCGGTGAGCCGCAGCGCGGCCAGCCGGCGGATCAGTTCGTCGAGGTCGGTGGCGACCGCGTGCTCGGTGACCTCCAGCACCAGCCGCTGCGGCGGTACGTGGTGGGCGCGCAGCGCGTCGGCGACCTGGACCACGTACTCCGGGGCGTGCAGCTCGTGCGGCGACACGTTGACCGAGACCCACACGTCGTGCCCGTCGGCCAGCCACCGGGAGAGCTGGTAGCAGGCCTGGTGCAGCACCCAGGCGCCCAGCTTCGAGATCATCCCGCACTCCTCGGCCAGCGGGATGAACTCGTCCGGGCGGACGTTGCCCAGCTCGGGGTGGTGCCAGCGGAGCAGCGCCTCGGCGCCCACCGGACGCACCGACGGCAGCGAGGCCACCGGCTGGAACGCCAGCCGCAGCTCGTCGCGCTCGATCGCGCCGCGCAGCTCGTGCTCCAGCATGGTGCGCCGACGCAGCAGCTGGTCGTAGGTGGCGTCGTAGCGCTCGACCCGGTTCTTGCCCCGCTGCTTGGCGTAGCGCAGCGCCAGGTCGGCGTTGCGCAGCAGCAGCTCGACGTCGGTCTCCCCGCCGCCGCGGGCCACGCCGATGCTGACCGACAGGAAGACCGGCCCGTCCGCCTCCTCGTACGGGCGGCCGAGCACCCCGAGCAGCCGTTCGGCGACCGGCCCGGCGTCGCTCGCGCCGTGCATCAGCACCGCGAACTCGTCGCCGCCGAGCCGGGCGGCCAGGTCGCCCGGGCGCAGGTTGCCGCGCAGCCGCCGGCCGACCTCGGCCAGCACGGCGTCGCCGACGTCGTGCCCGCGCATGTCGTTGACGTTCTTGAAGCCGTCCAGGTCCAGCCCGAGCAGCACGCAGGGGACCCGGGCCTCGGTGCAGCGGTGCAGCGCCCGCAGCAGTCCGCGCCGGTTGGCCAGGCCGGTGAGCGGGTCGGTGTGCGCCAGCTCACGGAAGTGGGCCTCCCGCTCGGCCAGCCGGCCGGCGTAGTTGCGCACGTCGTTGAGGGCGAGATATTGCCGGGTCACCAGGGCGAAGCCCTCGACGCTGCCGGCGACGATGCCGAACGCGTCGAACCCGCCGCCCTGGACCAGGTGGTACATGGCCGAGGCGGCCATCGCGAACATCGGCACGAAGGCGTACTCGCCGTCTCGGCGGATCAGGTCGACGTTCACCTGCCCGGGCAGGTCGACCCGGTGCACGGCGAGGGCGATGGCCAGCAGGCCCGCGGCCAGCACCGCGGCGCCGGTGTGCGCCATCACCGGGCCGCCCTGGCAGAGCCCGGCGGAGAGGCCCAGCCCGCCGCCGGTCATCCCGGCCAGCCCGGCGCCGAGCAGCGCGAGCCGGCCGCGCGGCGGCGCGGCCCGCAGCACCACGATGAGGGTCAGCCCGGCGGTGAGCGCCGCGCTGGCCGTGGCGAGCACGATGGGTACGCAGGCCACCGGGGTGGCCGTGCCGAGCAGCCGGGTCGGCGGGCTGAACAGCACCCAGCCGACGAACCAGAGCGCGGTCGCCATGATCAGGCCGTCGAGCAGCAGCCGGGCGGTCGCGGCGCGGGTGGCGGCACCGGGCAGCCGGAGCAGCGCGGCGCCGAGGGTGAGCGCGCTGAGCGTGGTGCCCACCGAAACCAGGGTCGCCCAGCCGGTGCGCTGCCCCTGCTCGTGGGCCCAGTGCGGGGTGACGACCAGCGCGGCGGCCACGCCGACGAAGAGGGTGAGCAGGGCGATGCCGGCGGCCGCGGCGAGCAGCAGGTGGGCCTGCCGGTGGGGCCCGACCCGGCGGCGGGCCGACCCGGCGAGCAGCGCGGTGCCGGCGGCGGCGGCGAGCCCGCTGAGCGCCGCGACGGTGACCATCCCCGGGGACGACTGCACGACCTCAACTGTGCCGGATGTGAGCACCCCGTGGGGCACCGGGTGTGCATCTGTTGGGACACGGCGCGCGCGGCCGGGGGTGCCGCGGCGGCGGTGTCAGACTGGTAGTCATGCCTGAACTGCGGTCGAGGACCTCCACCCACGGTCGGACGATGGCCGGCGCCCGGGCCCTGTGGCGGGCCACCGGGATGACCGACGACGACTTCGGCAAGCCGATCGTCGCCATCGCCAACAGTTTCACCCAGTTCGTCCCCGGTCACGTACACCTCAAGGACCTCGGCGGCCTGGTCGCCGACGCGGTGGCCGAGGCCGGCGGGGTGGGCCGGGAGTTCAACACCATCGCCGTGGACGACGGCATCGCCATGGGCCACGGCGGCATGCTCTACTCGCTGCCCAGCCGCGAGTTGATCGCCGACGCGGTGGAGTACATGGTCAACGCGCACTGTGCGGATGTCCTGGTGTGCATCTCCAACTGCGACAAGATCACGCCGGGCATGCTGCTGGCCGCGCTGCGGCTCAACATCCCGACCGTCTTCGTCTCCGGCGGCCCGATGGAGGCCGGCAAGACGGTGGCGATCGAGGGCGTCGTCCACTCCAAGATCGACCTGATCGACGCCATGATCGCCTCCTCGAACGAGGCGGTCACCGACGACCAGCTCGGCGAGATCGAGCGGTCGGCCTGCCCGACCTGCGGCTCCTGCTCCGGCATGTTCACCGCCAACTCGATGAACTGCCTCACCGAGGCGATCGGCCTGGCGCTGCCCGGCAACGGGTCGGCCCTGGCCACCCACGCCGCGCGCCGGTCGCTGTTCGTCGAGGCCGGCCGCACCGCGGTGGAGATCGCCAAGCGCTGGTACGACCAGGACGACGCCTCGGTGCTGCCCCGGTCGATCGCCAACCGGGCCGCCTTCGAGAACGCCGTCGCGCTCGACGTGGCCATGGGCGGCTCGACCAACACCGTGCTGCACCTGCTCGCCGCCGCCCGCGAGGCGGAGCTGGACTTCAGTGTGGCCGACATCGACGCCATCTCCCGCCGGGTGCCCTGCCTGGCGAAGGTCGCACCGAACTCGCCGCAGTACCACATGGAGGACGTGCACCGGGCCGGCGGCATCCCGGCCATCCTCGGCGAGCTGGACCGGGCCGGCCTGCTCCACCGGGACGTGCACGCGGTGCACTCCCCCAGCCTGGAGCAGTGGCTGGCCGACTGGGACGTGCGGGGCGGCTCGGCCACCCCCGCGGCGATCGAGCTGTTCCACGCCGCCCCCGGCGGGGTGCGCACCACCGAGCCGTTCTCCACCACCAACCGCTGGTCGTCGCTGGACACCGACGCGGCCGGCGGCTGCGTGCGGGACCGGGAGCACGCGTACAGCGCCGATGGCGGGCTGGCCATCCTGCACGGCAACCTGGCGCCGGACGGCTGCGTGGTGAAGACCGCCGGGGTGCCCGAGGAGTGCCTGACCTTCCGCGGGCCGGCCCGGGTCTTCGAGAGCCAGGAGGCCGCCGTCGAGGGCATCCTCAACAAGTCGGTCGCCGCCGGGGACGTGGTGGTGATCCGGTACGAGGGCCCCAAGGGCGGCCCGGGCATGCAGGAGATGCTCTACCCCACCTCGTTCCTCAAGGGCCGCGGGCTGGGCCGCTCCTGCGCGCTGCTCACCGACGGGCGGTTCTCCGGCGGCACCTCCGGCCTGTCCATCGGCCACGTCTCCCCCGAGGCGGCCTCCGGTGGGCTGATCGCGCTGGTGCGGGAGGGCGACGAGATCGTCATCGACATCCCGGCCCGGTCGATCCAGCTCAACGTGCCCGACGACGTGCTCCAGGCCCGCCGGGTCGCCGAGGAGAAGCGGGACCGCCCGTACACCCCGGCCGATCGGCAGCGGCCGGTGTCCGCAGCGCTGCGCGCGTACGCCTCGATGGCCACCTCGGCCAGCGACGGCGCCTACCGCCGCGTGCCGGAGTGAACGGAGGGCCCCTGTCAACGCCTGTCGCGTTGTAGGGGCCCCTTCCGCATGCTCTTTCCCGGTAGGGTCGCGCGTCGTGGAGACGAGCATGAGCTACGCGCGACGGATCCGGCCGGTCATCGACCGGGTGTACGTGGGTGCCCGCTGGGCGGCCCGGGCCCGGATGGAGGCGTTCTACGCGGAGCGGGGCGCGGACCTCGGCGCGGAGAACAGCTTCTACTCCGGGTTGCTGGCCCGGCCGATGCCGGCCGACGCCCTCGCCGACGGGCTGGTCTACACCTCCGGCAGCATGGACGCCGAGCTGGCCCAGGGTGTGCTGAAGGTGGACGCCGAGGGCACCTGGCACCTCACCGAGCTGGGCCGGGAGCTGGCGCTGTACGCGCAGCGGGCGACCGCCGAGGCCGCCGAGGAGCTGTGGTCCTCCGGGCCGCCGATGCTGCCCGGCCTGGCCTCGGTGCCCCGGCTGGCCGAGCTGGTCGGCCGGGTGCTGGCGCACGGGCTGGCCACCGGCGGGCCGGCGTTCCGCGCCATGACCCCGCCGTACGAGCCGGACGACGCGTCGCCGGCGCTGCTGCTCACCACGCGGCTGGGCTCGCTGCGCCACCATCGGGCCGACGCGCACCGGGCGGCGTGGCGGGCCGCGGGGCTGACCGCCGAGCAGATCAAGGCGCTGCCCGACGGCCCCGAGCGGCAGGCGATCGAGGCCGAGACCGACCGCCGCGACGCGCCCGCGTACGCGGTGCTCACCGAGGACGAGCGGGGGGAGCTGCTCGCCGGCCTGGGCGCGCTGCCGAGCTAGTCCACTGACGTTCGCCGCTTTCTGGTGGTGCCCGCGCCTGGCTGTTCGCGCCCTGGCGATCGGGTGGCCCAGGCCAAAATGCCCACGGAGGCCGCCCCGAACGGGACGGCCTCCGGGAACGGAGCTCCGGATCCGGGTAGCGGGCGACCGTGGGTCAGCCCCGCGCTGACGGGTCCTGGAACTCCGAGCGCAGCTCGGCCAGCCACGGCCCGGTGGCGTGCTGGGCGGTGACGGTGACGGTGACGGTGTCACCGTCCTTGACGGGTTCGAGTTGGGGCAGGCAGCTGCCCTTGTCCGTCCGTTTCACCTGGCAGGAGACGTTCGGGCCGTTACCGGAGTAGTCGTAGACCTCTCCGCCGAGCACCGGCATACCGTTGACCGAGACCTGGTAGATGCCGGGCGTCTGGGGCACCACGGTGAAGTCGAAACCCCGGTGCCAGGTCAGCCTGGTGGTGACCGGCTTGTTCGGATCAGCCGGGTCGCTGCGCAGGACCTTGGTGCCGGGCTCGTCGGCCATGCCGTCGGGTTTCGGCGGCGCCAGCTTGGCCGGGCGGGGCGGCAGGGGGTACTGCGTGAACGGCACCTTCTCGGCCACCGCGATGTACATGGTGCCCTCGGTGGGAATCGTCGGCAGGTGACCGTCGCGCTGCGCGCCGCTCACCGTGTAGGTCACCGTGACCGTGTCGCCGGCGCTCGCTCCCGGCGGCGCCGTCGCGCCCGACGGCGAGCCGTGACCACGGCGCGGGCCGTAGGGTGAGGGGTCGTTGTGCAGCTCCGAGTTGCAGCCGGTGGTGTAGCCGGCGTCGCTGCCGTCGATCGCCAAGTCCAGGGCGAGCGACGTGCCCGCCGGCAGGCCGGGGCAGTAGGTCAGGAACGCCACGTCCGCCGCGTTGACGGTCCAGGTGAACTGCACCTTCTTCGAGCTCACGGGCGCCTTGCCGAAGGCGACGACCCGGTAGCCGCGGGCGTACTCGGCAAAGGGTCCGACCTTGCGGCCCGCCACCGGCTTCGGCTCGGCCGGGGTGCTGGCCGGCAGGCTGGCCGACGGGGCGGTCGATCCTGCGGCGACGTTCGAGGGCTGGGTCGACTCGCCGCCGGGAACGGCGACGTAGGTCGCCAGGGCCGCGATCAACGCCATGGCGCCCGCTCCCCCGGCCGCGGCCTGCCTGCGGCGACGGACGGCGATCCTCCGCCGGACCTCCGCCAGCCGCTCCCCCGTGGGTGCGGCGTGGGCCGAGCGCTCATCCATGAGTTCCCTGAGGTCGATCATCGGTGCGCTGCCTCCAACGTCAGCGACTCGTCCAGTCGCAGCTTGGCCAGTGCCTTCGTGGCCTGGCTCTTGACGGTGCCCACCGAGATGCCCATCGCGTCCGCGATCTGCGCCTCCGTCATGTCCTCGAAGTAGCGCAGCACCAGCACCGTCCGCTGGCGGCGGGGCAGCTTCCCGATCGCCTGCCACACCTGGTCCCGCTGGTCCACGTGCGACAGTTCGTCGGCCGTCGGTCGCTCCGGAAGCTGCGACGTCGGCTGCTCGACCTGGCGCCACCTGCGCCGCCACCAGGAGGCGTAGACGTTGACCAGGATTCTTCGTACGTACGGCTCCGGGTCGGCGTCGATCCGCCCCCAGGCGCCCCACGCGCGTACCAGCGCCGTTTGCAGCAGGTCCTCCGCGTGCGCCCAGTCATGCGTGAGCAGATAGGCGGTACGCAGAAGCCGAGCTGATCGGGCCGTCACGAACTCCGCGAACGTGTCGCTGGGTGCCACCGGCTCTCCTTCTTAGTGGTCGCCGGTTACTACCCGAGGGTCGATCCAGAAGGTTGCCCCCGCCGCGCCGGTTTCCGGAGGACGGCCACGAACGATTGCCTGTCGATGCTACGACTGAGGGGTCGCCGACACGTGCCTGAGGGCGACTGTGCGGGCGTACCGGATGGCGGCCGGGGTGTCCGGGAAGACCAGGCCCGCGCGGCGCAGCTCGTCGGCCACGCCCAGGGCATCCAGGACCTGGTCGTGGCCCGGGGTGATGCCGGAGAGCAGCACCACGATCCCGCGTGCCCGGAGCCGATCGATGGCGTCGCCGAGCACCTGCGCGCCGGTGGCATCCATGGTGGACACCCGGGACATCCGCAGGATGACCACCCGCACGTCGGCGACGTCGGAGAGTTCGAGCAGGAACGTGTGCGCGGCGGCGAAGAAGAGCGGCCCGTCCAGCCGGTAGGCCACGATGTGCTCGGCCAGCAGGGCGTGTTCCTCGGCGCTGTGCTCGCCCGGGTCGAGCGGGACCTGCTCCAGCCGGGCGCTGCGCGCCACCGCACGCAGGGCGAGCACGACCGCCACGGCGAGGCCCACCGCCACGGCGGTGACCAGGTCCCAGATGACGGTGACGGCGAAGGTCAGCACGAGCACCACGGCGTCGCCGCGGGTGGCCCGGGCGATCGCCCGGAGCGAGCCGGCCTCCACCATCCGGACGGTGGTGGCCAGCAGCACGCCGGCCAGGGCGGCCAGCGGGATCCGACCGACCAGCGGGGCGGCGGCCAGCACGATCGCCGCGAGGGCGACCGCATGGGTCAGCGCCGCCAGCTTGGAGGCCGCACCGGCGCGGACGTTCACCGCGGTCCGGGCGATGGCGGCGGTGGCCGGGATGCCGCCGAACAGCGGCGACGCCAGATTGGCCAGGCCCTGCCCGAAGAGTTCCCGGTCCGGATCGTGCCGCTGGCCGACGGTCATCCCGTCGGCGACGGTGGCCGAGAGCAGGCTCTCCAGTGCGGCGAGCGCGGCGACCGCGAGTGCGCTGGGCAGCAGCACACCGATCGCGCCGAGGTCGAGGAAGTCCAGCGAGGGCGCGGGCAGGTGCTGCGGCAGGGTGCCGATCCGGACCAGGTCGACCGGGGCGAACTCGGCGAGGACCGTCGCCGCACCGACCCCGAGCAGCGAGAACGGTAGCCCGGGCCGCCACCGCGAGCCGAGCAGCATGAGCGCCGCGACGCCGAGAGCCACGGCCACGGCCGCCGGACGGGGGTGTGTGACGAACCGGGCGACGGCGTCGGCGGCCACCGCCCAGACCTTGTCGCCGTGGGCGTCGGTGATCCCGAGCGCGGCGGGCACCTGCTGGAGCGCGATGACCACGGCGATGCCGGCGGTGAAGCCCTCGATCACCGGGGTCGGCAGGTAGCGGACGTACCGGCCGAGCCGGGCGAGGGCGAGGGCGATCAGCACGAGCCCGGCCATCGCGCCGACCATGAGCACCCCGGCGGCGCCGAAGCGCTGCACCACCGGCACCAGCACGACGGTCATCGCCCCGGTGGGGCCGGAGACCTGGAGGTTGGACCCGCCGAACACGGCGGCCACCGCCCCGGCGACCACTGCGGTGACCAGCCCGGCCTGCGCGCCCAGGCCGGAGGTGACACCGAACGCGAGGGCCAGCGGCAGCGCCACGACGGCGACGGTCAGCCCGGCGAGCAGGTCGCGGCGGGGTGAGCGGCGTACGGCCGCCCAGTCGGCCCGGCCGGGCAGCAGCCTGAGCAGCCGGGCCGCGACCCGGCGGGCGGCCCGCCGTACGCCGGGTCCGGCGTCACCGGCGGCCGCGGTGGCGTCCGGGCCCAGTGCCGCCGCGTTCACCGGTCGTTCGCAGAGGCGCGCAGTTCGTCGAGGAGGGCGTCCCGGTCGGTGAGGACCGCGCCGAGGATCCGCCGACCGGCAGCCAGCAGGTCGGCCACGTCGGGAGTGCTGAGGGAGTACATGACCAGCGGCCCGTCCCGGTAGGAGGTGACCATGCCGGCCCGGCGCAGCACGGCGAGTTGCTGAGAGAGGTTGGACGCCTCGACGTCGATGGCCGCGAGCAGGTGACGGACCGGCTTCGGCCCGTCCTGGAGCAGCTCGAGCACCCGGATGCGGACCGGATGCCCGAGGGTGCGGAACAGTTCCGCCTTCGCCTGGTACAGCGGCACCGACATGAAGATCCTCCCCACCAGCCCTGAAGACTTTAGCACTTGCAGAAATCTTCAACGCGCCGCCGCCGCAACATCATCAGCAGCGCACTTCGCGAACCGAGCGGTCAGCGGGGGGCGGAGGGGAACTCCTCGAACCACGCCTCCACCCGCTCGGCGGTGGCCGGGCGGGCAAGGACGAAGCCCTGCCCGTAGCGGCAACCGGCGCGGCGGGCCCCGGCCACCTGCGCCTCGGACTCCAGCCCTTCGACCACCACCTCCAGGCCCAGCCGGGCGCTCAGGCTGGCCACCACGTCGATCAGCGGGCGCTGCCCGTCGGCGGCCGGACCAACCAGGTGCGGGCCGACCTTGAGCAGGTCGAGCGGCAGCCGACGGAGCTGGGTGAGGGAGGCGTGCTCGGCCCGGAAGTCGTCCAGCGCGGTCCGCACCCCGAGAGAGCGCAGGCCGGCGAGCCGGGCCACCACGGTGGACAGGTCCGCGCCGACCGCGGGCTCGGCCACCTCCACCACGAGGCGCTCCGGCGGCACGCCGTACGCGGCCAGGGCGGTCGCGGCGCGGGCCACGAAGTCCGGCGCGGCCAGTTCGCGGGGCGTGACGTTCACCGCCATCCACAGCTCCCGACCCCCGTCCGACCAGATGGCCAGTTGCCGGCAGGCCCGGTCGAGCACCCACCGCCCCACCTCGCCGACCAGGTCCAGATCCGCCGCGACGGGCAGCAGCTCGTCCGGCAGGACAGTGCCCAGCACCGGGCTGCGCCAGCGCAGCAGTGCCTCGGTGCCGACCGGTTGCCGGTCGGCCAGGGCCAGCACCGGCTGGAAGACCAGGTCCAGCTCGCCCCGAGCGACCGCGCCGGGCAGCTCCCGTTCCAGGTCCAGCCGGCGGACCAGCTGCTCCTCGAGGTACGCGTCGTACCACTCGACCCGGTCGCGGCCGAGCTGCACCGCGCGTCGCCGGGCCAGGTCGGCCTGGCGCAGCACGTCCTCCGGGTCACCGCCGGTGGTCTCGGCCAGCCCGATGCTGACCTGAATCCGGATCACCTGCGGGTAGGGCTCGACCAACGCGGCCAGCAGCCGGGTGCCCAGCGCGTACGCGAGCACCGGCCCGACGTCGGTCAGCACGGCCAACTCGTGGTCGGCGAGGCGGGCCACCAGATCACCACGGCCGCAACCGGCCCGGATCCGGCGGGCGGCCTCGACCAGCACCGGCGGATCCACGGCGCCGCCGTCGACCGCCCTGTGCAGGTCGACCACGAGCAGCGCGCCGCCCTTGCTCCCGGCGAGCCCGCGCAGCAGCCCGGCCCGGTCGACCGGGCCGATGGCGGGTGCCGCGACGGCCGGCTGATCGTCGCCGACGAGGTCGCGCAGCCGCGCCTCGCGGGCGGCCAGCCGGGCGACGCGCCGTCGCTGGTCGGCGGCGGCGAGCAGTTCCCGGAGCACCATCGGCGGGATGACCGCCAGCCCCAGGGCGATCGCGGTGCCGGTGAACTCGCCCACCGTCCACAGGTGATGGCCGGCGGCGAGGGCCGCGATGCCGGCCGGCGCGGTCAGCCCCGGCCAGGCGACCGGGAGCCCGCCCGGTCGGGGCCGCTCCCCGGCGGCGCTGCGCCGGGCACCGCCGGCGGTGAGCAGCGCGCCGAGCGGCAGCAAGGGCGCGACCGCCAGGACGGCCCGGTCCGGGGCACGGTAGGCGAGCAGCACCACCAGAAGGGCCAATCCGGCGAGGGTGGCCGCCGCTCCGGCGAGGCAGCGCGCCGCGCCCGGGCGGCGGCGCCACTCCGCCAGCGCGGCCACCAGCAGCACCGCCAGCCCGGTCGCGCCGGCGACACTCGCGGTACGCGCCGCCGAGGGCACCTCCCCGGGCGGCAGCAGCACCCAGCCCGCGAAGACCAGGCTGACGCCGAGCCCGACGACGTCGGCGGCCCGCCGGAGCCGCTCGGCGTGGGAGAGCCGGGAGCGGCCGGGGAGCCGGAGCAGGGCCATGGCGTACAGCGGGGCGGTGACGGCGAGGCCGGCCAGCGCGACCGGCAGCCGGTGTGCCGCGTCGGTGAGCGGCAGCACGGCGACGGTCAGCCCGGCGGCCAGCACGGCGGCGTTGAGGGCCGCGGCGACCCGGCGGGACAGTGCGACGCGCCGAGCCTGCCGCCCGGGTGGCGCCCCCGCGGGGCGGGCCGGATCGGGGGCTACCGGGCGGTCCGGCCCGGCCGGTGCGAGCGGCGCACCGGCCAGCCGGGCGAGCCGGACGCAGGCCAGCGTGCAGCCGCCGGCGACGGCGAGCGCCACGCCGGACAGGGCCGGGGCGAGGCCGGTGGCTCCGGCGAGGACGAACAACGCGCCGGCGAGTGACACGACGAGGTCGGCGAGCGCTGGTCGGCGGTGACCAGCGGCGGGGCGGGTGACGGGCACGGCGGACGCCTTCGTGAGGGGGCACGGGGCGGTGCGGTTGCGGACGTGCGGGGTCAGCGGTGGGCGGTGGCGGCGGGCGTGGTCGGGGCCGGACGGGACCGGCACGGCCACGCCGAAAAACGATCCCGGATACGGCTGGTTACGCCGCTCTGCACGTGACGCGGCTCACATTGATGTCGGGTTGCCACCGCCGCTCCGCCCGGGCGGCAGCCGCCCGGCCAGGGGTGCGATCATCGGAGGGTGAGCCGCGCCGACGCCATCCGTTTCCGCCACAACCAGGCGATCCTGGTCGCCGCGATCGTCGCGTTCCTCGGCGCGCTGCCCCTGGCTACCGCCCGCTGGTGGCTGTTCTGGGTGCTGCTGATCCCGCTGGCGGTCGCGCTCTGGGCCTGGCGGGCCGGCACCGATGCGGACTCCCGCGAGCTGCGGCTGCGTGCCCTCGCCGGGCAGCGGCGGATCCCCTGGGAGCGGGTCGCCGAGCTGACCGCCGACGCGCGGGGCCGGGGGGTCGTCCGGCTCGACGACGGCGAGCTGCTGGTGCTCCCCGCGGTACGCGCCAACGACCTGCCCCGGCTGATCTCCGCCACCGGCCAAGAGTTGTCCGACACGACCGACGGCACGCCCACCGGGGGCTCCACCACGAACGGCTGAGCACGGCACCGGCGGGCGCGGCCAGGAGACCGGCCCGAGCCGGCCGGTCAGTAGCCGTCCACCACCCGGTTCACCAGCGGCTCTCCGGCCACGAAGCGCCGCACCTGCTCCCCGACCAGCCGGTACGCGCGCGGCAGCAGGCCGCGTACCGAGCCGGCGACGTGCGGGGTGAGCAGGACGTTGGGCAGCTCCCACAGGGGATGGTCGGCGGGCAGCGGCTCGGGATCGGTGACGTCCAGCGCGGCCCGCAGCCGGCCCGAGGCCAGCTCGGCGACCAGCGCCGACGTCCGGGCCACCGGGCCGCGGGCCGCGTTGACCAGCAGCGCGCCGTCCGGCATCGCGGCGAGGAACTTCTCGTCGACCAGTCCCCGGGTCTGCTCGGTCAGCGGCAGCAGCAGGACCACCACGTCCGCCTCGGGCAGCAGGGCGGGCAGCTCGTCCACCCCGTGCACCCCCTCGGCCGGGCGTGGGGTGCGGGCCACCAGGGTGAAGGTCACCTCGAACGGGGCCAGCCGGGCCTGCACGGCGGCCCCGATCGACCCCGCGCCGACGATCAGCACCCGCTTGCCGGCCAGCTCGTCGGTGGGGGCCACCTCGTCGTACGCCCACTCCCGGCGGGCCTGCGCCCGGGCCATCGGGCCGAAACCGCGCAGCACGGACAGGATCGCGGTGACCACCCACTCGGCGGTGCCGGTGTCGTGCACGCCGCGGGCGTCACAGAGCGTCACCCCGTCGGGGAGCCGCCCCACCCAGGCATCCGCCCCGGCGGAGAGGAGCTGCACCACCGCCAGATCGGGCAGCGAGGCCAGCAGCGGGGTGGCGGCCGGACCGGCGGAGAGGAACGGCGGCACCCAGAACCGCACGCCGGCCGGGGACGACGGGAGCCGGGCGGGGTCCTCCAGCAGCTCCACGGTGACGCCCGGAGGCAGCTCACCGAGGAGGGCGGGACCGGCCCGGTGCGGGATCCATACCTTCACGACCGCCGACGATAGTCGCCGACGGTTGAGGCCCCTGCTCGCGGTGACCGTTCCGGTGGCCTCGACCCGGCTACTCTGGGTCGGGTGAGCGCGCCTCCCCCGTACCCTCGCACCGGTCGTCGCCGCCGGGCGACCCTGGCCGCCTCCTGCGCGGCGCTGCTGCTGGGCACCGCCGGCTGCGCCTTCGGCGAGCCGGATCCCGACCCGGCCGGCCAGCCGCCCAACCTGCCGACCCCCTCGGCGACCGCGAATCCCGGCGGCGCCGGTCAGCAGGTGGTCGCCACGGTGCTGGCCAAGGGCCTGGCGGTGCCGTGGGCGATCGCGTTCCTGCCCGACGGCGGCGCGCTGGTGACCGAGCGGGACAGCGGCCGGATCCTCCAGGTCGGCCCGGAGTCCGGGCCGGAGGGGATGAAGGTCACCGTGGTGCAGAGCGTGCCGGACGTCGCGCCCGGCGGCGAGGGCGGGCTGCTGGGCATCGCCGTCTCCCCGTCGTACGCGAAGGACCGCGCCGTCTTCGTCTACTACACCGCCGCACAGGACAACCGGATCGCCAAGCTGGAGCTGGGCGGGCGTCCCACCCCGATCCTCACCGGCATCCCCAAGGCCGGCAACCACAACGGCGGCGGGCTCGGCTTCGGCCCGGACGGCTACCTCTACGCCAGCACGGGCGACGCCGGAAACACGGCCAACGCGCAGAACCAGAAGAGCCTCGGCGGCAAGATCCTGCGGATCACCCCGGACGGCAAGCCGGCGCCGGGCAATCCCACCGCCGGCTCCCCGGTGTGGTCGCTCGGGCACCGGAATGTGCAGGGCTTCGCCTGGACGCCGGACAAGCGGATGTACGCCGTCGAGTTCGGCCAGAACACCTGGGACGAGATCAACCAGATCAACAAGGGCGGCAACTACGGCTGGCCGCAGGTGGAGGGGCGCGGCGACGACAAGCGCTACGTCAACCCCGCCGTGCAGTGGCGGACCGCCGAGGCGTCCTGCTCCGGGCTGGCCGCGGTGGAGCGCCTGCTGATCACCGCGTGCCTGCGCGGGCAGCGGCTCTGGCTGGTCGAGCTGACCCCGAACGGGACCGTCCTCGGCCAACCGCGGGAGCTGCTGACCAACAAGTACGGCCGGCTCCGGGCCGCCGCGGTCGCCCCGGACGGCTCGGTCTGGGTGACCACCTCCAACCGGGACGGCCGGGGCAAGCCCACGCCGGAGGACGACCGAATACTGCGGCTGGTCTTCGCCGACGGCGGGGCCGGACGCAGCTGACCGGCCACGCCGGCCGGCACCGACCGGACAGGTGAGAACTCCCGGGCTTCCCTCGGGTTTATCAAGATCCAGCATTGGGCAGGTCAGAATCTGAGCATGGACGGCCAGGAGAACGAGCAGCGCAGGACCGGGGACGAGGCAGCCCCGGCGACCGGGCGTGCCCGCCGCTGGGCGTCCCGACGGTGGTGGCGGGGCCGGCCGGCTGCCCGGCTGCGGCAGCTCGGCGCGGTGCTGGCCCTGCTCGTGGTCACCCTCACTGGGGTCATCGCCGGCACCTACGCTGGTGGGCACGTGGGCACCGACATCGGCCCGTTCCGCGCGCACCTGAGCCTCACCCCGTCGCTGAGCGGCGGCACCACCGTGGACATTCCGCCGCTGGGCGCGCTGCTGCTGGACAGCCACAACGGACCGGCGTACCTGACCGTGGAGCTGGGCTCGCTGGACCAGCGGCGTACCGAGGCGCTGATCGACGACCCGGCGAGCATCAGCCGGGCCAGCCAGTCCGCGGTCGAGGACGTCCGCGCCGGCGTGATGCGCCTCGGGCTGAAGACGCTCGCCTCGGCGGTGCTGGCCACCCTGCTGCTGGCCGGGCTGGTCTTCCGGGACGTACGCCGGATGGCCTGGGCCGGCGGACTGGCGCTGGCGGTCACCGCCGGGAGTCTCGGGCTGGCCGCCGCCACCGTCCGCCCCCAGGCCATCGAGGAGCCCCGCTACGAGGGGCTGCTGGTCAACGCGCCGGCGGTCGTCGGTGACGCGCGGCGGATCGCCAACGACTACACCAAGTACGCCGAGCAGCTCCAGCGGCTGGTCGGCAACGTCAGCAAGCTCTACACCACCGTCTCGGCGCTGCCGGTGTATGAGCCGGCCCCCGGCACCACCCGGGTGCTGCACGTCTCCGACATGCACCTCAACCCCACCGGCTGGTCGCTGATCCGGACCATCGTCGAGCAGTTCGGCATCGACGTGGTGATCGACACCGGCGACATCACCGACTGGGGCAGCGAACCGGAGGCGTCCTTCGTCGGCTCGATCGGCCTGCTCAAGAAGCCGTACGTCTACATCCGCGGCAACCACGACTCGCCGCGGACCGCCGCTGCCGTGGCCCAGCAGCCGAACGCCATCGTGCTGGACAACTCCACGACCACCGTGTCCGGGCTGACCATCGCCGGCATCGGCGACCCGCGGTTCACCCCCGACAAGGAGACCTCGCCGGCTGGCAGCGGGCTCACCGCGCAGGTCGCCGACCAGGTGATCGGGGCCGGCGAGCAGCTGGCGACCACGGTGCAGAACTCGCCGACCAAGGTGAACATCGCCCTGGTGCACGACCCGGCCTCGGCCGGGCCGCTCTCCGGCAGCTGCCCGCTGGTGCTGGCCGGGCACCTGCACGCCCGGGAGGTGGCGAAGCTGCCGCAGTCGCCGGGCAAGGAGCCGACCACGCTGATGGTGGAGGGCTCCACCGGCGGCGCCGGGCTGCGCGGCCTGGAGGGCGAGAAGCCCACCCCGCTGACCATGACGGTGCTCTACTTCGACCCGCAGAAGATGCTGCAGGCCTACGACGAGATCACCGTGGGCGGCACCGGGCAGTCGCAGGTCAACCTGGAACGGCACGTGATCAGGGACCCGACGAAGGGGGAACAGGTGCCGGTCACCCCCACCCCCACCCGGGGCGGACCGGTGATCCCGTCCAGCCCGACCCCGACCGCGAGCCCGACGCGCTGAATCAGCGCAGCGAGAGCGCGGCCAGGGCGGCGTTGACGATGCTGCCCGGGAGCAGGTCGTGCAGCTCGTACAGCTCGTGGACGCTGCCCGACTGGCCGAACTCGTCCACCCCGAGCGGCACCGCCGGGGCGCCGAGCGCGGAGCCGAGCCAGGCCATCGCGTGCGAGGCGGCGTCGTGCACGGTCACCACCGGCACCCGGTCGGCGAAGGCCGACCGCAGCGCGCCGGGCACGCTCGGCACGGTCGCCGTCCGGACGCCCTGGCGCAGGGTCCGCTGCCAGGCCCGGTAGAGCCGGTCCAGGCTCGTCACATCGACCACGTGCGCGGCGACGCCCTCCTCGGCCAGCTCCGCGGCGGCCGCCAGCACCTCGGGCAGCACCGCGCCGGAGGCGGCGAGTTGCACGACCGGGGCGTCCGCCAGGTGGGGGTACGCCTCGTGCGCGTCCACCAGCCGGTACGCGCCGGCGACCACCTGCCGGCGCAGCACCGCGTCGCCGATCCGGGCGCGGGCCGCCTCGAACGGCGCCTGGTCGATCGGGCGGGTGCTGAGCCGGAAGTAGTACGCCCCGTCCTCGGCGGGCGCGGCGGTGGCGGCGGGCGCGGCGCCCCCGGCGATCTGGCCGAGCGCGTCGCAGAGCAGCCAGTCGAGGCTGCCGGCGTACGCGGGCTCGAGGAAGGTCACGCCGGGCAGCTCCAACCCGACCGAGGCGGTGATCGTGGACTGGTGAGCGCCGCCCTCCGGGGCGAGGGTGATGCCGGACGGGGTGCCGGCGACGACGAACCGGGAGCCCGAGTAGGTGCCGTAGAGGAAGGCGTCGAGGCCGCGCAGCACGAACGGGTCGTAGACCGTGCCGACCGGCAGCAGCGGCTGGCCGGAGAGGTCCCAGGCGAGACCGAGCTGACCGAGCAGCAGGAACAGGTTCATCTCGGAGATGCCGAGCTCGATGTGCTGGCCCGACGGGCTCTCCGTCCAGCGCAGCATCCGGTCCTCGGTCCAGGAGCGCTGCGCGGTGGGGGCGAAGACGCCGGTCTTGTTGATGAACCCGGCCAGGTTGGTCGAGGTGGCCACGTCGGGCGCGGTGGTGACCAGGTAGGGCGCCACGTCGGCGTCCCGGGCCAGGTCGACCAGGACCCGGCCGAAGACCTCCTGGGTGGAGACGGGCTTGTTCGCGCGTACCTTGGTGGTCTCCGGGACGGTCACCCCCAGCGCCCGCCGGCGCGGCGCGCGGGACAGTGCCTCCCGGCGCTCGCCGGCCCGGATGCCGGCCGGGGAGGCCGGGTCGAGGCGGTCCCACTCGGTCTCGCGGGTCAGGCCGTGCGCGGTGCGCAGCGCGTCGACCTGCTCGGTGGTGAGCAGCGCCGAGTGGTTGCGCGGGTTGCCGGCGATCGGCAGCCCCCACCCCTTGACCGTGTACGCGAAGACCACGCTGGGCCGGTCGGTGACCGCGTCGCACTGGGCGTACGCGTCGAGCATCGCCTCGAGGTCGTGCCCGCCCAGGTCGGTGACGAGCGGGCCGAGCTCGTCGTCGGGGATGTCGGCGACGAAGGCGGCCACCTCGGCGGGCGCGCCGTCCAGGAACTGCTTGCGCAGGGCCGGCCCGGCCAGTCCGAACAGCGACTGGTACTGCTCGTTCGGCATCAGGTCGATCCAGTCGCGCAGCGCCTCGCCGCCCGGCCGGGCGTACGCCTCGGCGAGCCGGCGGCCGTACTTGACCTCGACGACGTGCCAGCCGGCGGCCTCGAACTGGCCGCGCCACTGGTTGATCCGGACGCCCGGGACGACCCGGTCCAGCGACTGGCGGTTGAAGTCGACCAGCCACATCACGTTGCCCAGCCCGGCGGTGGCCGGGTCGGCGACGGCCTCCCAGATGTTGCCCTCGTCCAGTTCGGCGTCGCCGATCAGCGCGATGAACCGGGAGCGCGGGCGCTCGCCGAAGTGCGCGTCGACGTAGCGGCGGGTGACCGCGGCGAACAGCGGCGCCGCGGCGCCCAGGCCGACCGAGCCGGTGGAGAAGTCGACCTCGTCCGGGTCCTTGGTCCGCGACGGGTACGACTGCAACCCGCCCCGCGCCCGCAGCTTCGGCAGGTACGACCGGTCCAGGTTGCCGAGCAGGTACTGGATGGCGTGGAACACCGGCGAGGCGTGCGGCTTGACGGAGACCCGGTCCGCGGCGTCCAGGTGGGCGAACCAGAGCGCGGTCATCGCGGTGACCAGGGAGGCGCTGGACGCCTGGTGGCCGCCGACCTTCACCCCGTCACCGGTGTTCCGGTCGTGGTTGGCGGCGTCCACGATGCGGGTGGCGAGCCAGAGCACCCGCCGCTGGATCTCGTCGAGGACGTCGTGGTCGTGCTGGTTCACGCTGACTCCATCCGGGCGTCGCCGTTGACGCCCTTGCGAGGGGTGCGGGGTGGCCGCGTACTCCGGGGAAGCGCCGAAGGCCGCCGCCGGGTCACGACGGCGGCCTTCGGAGGTGGGACTCAGCCCTGGGCGCCGAGGCGCTCCAGGATCAGTTCGCGGACCGTCTTGGCGTCCGCCTGGCCGCGGGTGGTCTTCATGACCGCGCCGACCAGGGCGCCGGCCGCGGCGACCTTACCGCTGCGTACCTTGTCGGCGACGTCCGGGTTGGCGGCGATCGCCTCGTCCACGGCGGCGGTGAGCGCGCCGGTGTCGGAGACGACCTCCAGGTTGCGGTTGGTCATGATCTCGGTCGGCGAGCCCTCGCCGGCCACCACGCCCTCCAGGACGGTGCGGGCCAGCTTGTCGTTGAGCTTGCCGGCGTCGACCAGGCTCTGCAGCTCGGCGACCTGGCTCGGGGTGGCTCCGACGTCGGCCAGCTCCACACCGGTCTCGTTGGCCCGCCGGGACAGCTCACCGAGCCACCACTTCCGGGCGGCGGCCGGGGTGGCGCCCGCGGCGACGGTGGCCTCGATCAGCTCGACCGCGCCGGCGTTGACCACCGACTGCATGTCGAGGTCGGACAGGCCCCACTCCTGCTGGAACCGGCGGCGCCGCAGCCGGGGCAGCTCCGGCAGCCCGACCTTCAGCTCGGCCACCCAGGTCGGATCCGGGGCGAGCGGCACGAGGTCCGGCTCCGGGAAGTACCGGTAGTCGGTGGCGGTCTCCTTGGACCGGCCGGGGGTGGTGTCGCCGGTGTCCTCGTGGAAGTGCCGGGTCTCCTGGGTGATCTTGCCGCCGGCGTCGAGCACCGCGGCCTGGCGCAGCATCTCCGAACGGACCGCCCGCTCGACCGAGCGCAGCGAGTTGACGTTCTTGGTCTCGGTGCGGGTGCCCCACTCCTCGCCCGGCTTGTTCAGCGAGGTGTTGACGTCGCAGCGCAGCGAGCCCTCCTCCATCCGGACGTCGGAGACGCCCAGCGAGCGGATCACGTCGCGCAGCTCGGTGACGTACGCCCGGGCCACCTCCGGCGCGAGCGCGCCGGTGCCGGGGATCGGCTTGGTGACGATCTCCACCAGGGGGATGCCGGCCCGGTTGTAGTCGACCAGCGACTCGGTCGCGCCGTGGATCCGGCCGGTGGCCCCGCCGACGTGCAGCGTCTTGCCGGTGTCCTCCTCCAGGTGCACCCGCTCGATGCCGATCCGCACGGTCTCGCCGTTGACCTCGACGTCCAGGTAGCCGTCGACGCAGAGCGGCTCGTCGTACTGGCTGATCTGGAAGTTCTTCGGCATGTCCGGGTAGAAGTAGTTCTTCCGGGCGAACCGGCACCACTCGGCGATCGAGCAGTTCAGCGCGAGCCCGATCCGGATGGTCGCCTCGATGGCGGCCTTGTTGGCCACCGGCAGCGAGCCGGGCAGGCCCAGGCAGACCGGGCAGACCCGGGTGTTCGGCTCGCCGCCGAAATCCGTCGGGCAGCCACAGAACATCTTGGTGTTCGTGCCCAGCTCGACGTGGGTCTCCAGGCCGATCACCGGTTCGAAGCGCGCGACGACCTCGTCGTACGCGGGCAGTGTCGTCGTCATCTGAGCTCCAGGCGCGATCCGGACGGAACCGTTCCAGCCTAGTGGGGCTGGCTACCGTCACCTCGTCCGGGTTTCCATCCACGCCGGCACGTGTCCGGTCCGGCCCGGGGCGCCCGCCCGGGGAGGGCCCCCGGGCGGGTCCCGAGGTCAGCGCTCCTCGACCACCCCGAGGTACATCACCTGCGGGTCGGCCGGGTTGAAGGCGAGGCCGCGGATGCCGTCGTGGGAGTTGTGCTGCGAGGTCAGCCGGCCGGTCGACAGGTCGTACCGGTAGAGGTCGGTGCCGTAGCCACCGAACCAGGTGCCGTACGCGAAGTACAGCACGTTCGGATCCACCGGGCTCGGCCACAGCGCCGTGCCGTTGACCAGCGCCACCTGGGAGCCGTCGAGCACCGACACGAAGCTGCGCCCACCGTCGGTCGAGCGCCAGATGTGCCGCGCGGAGTTGTCGCTCTGGCTGAGGTCGTAGCCCTCCAGCCACACCGTCCGCGGGTCCGCCGGGGAGAAGGCGACGGAGAAGCCGTTCGACTGCGGGGTGGCGCCGACCCCGGCCGACCGGGTCCAGCTGCGGCCGCCGTCGAACGTCACGTAGCTGCCGTGGCCCATGGTGCCGACGATGAGGTGATCCCGGTCGGCGGGATCGACGGCCGCCTGGTAGACGAACTCGTCCTGGCCGGCCGGCACCCCGACGGCGGCCCAGGTGGCACCGCCGTCGCGGGAGTCGTAGACCTGCCCCGCCTTGCTGACCACCCGCACGACCTGCGGGTCAGTCCGGTCCACCGCCAGCCCGACCACGCCGTCGTCCGGGACCGGGCCGGGCACCTCGGCGACCTGGTCGCCCTGCACCCGGTAGATCGGCCGGTCGTTCACGCCGTACGCGTAGGCGGTCCCGTCCAGCCCGGCGGCGAGGTCGTACGCCGCCAGGCTCAGCCCGGTGTCGGCGATCTGCTGCCAACTGCAGCCGGCGTCGGTGGACCGCTGGATCGCCGTCCTCGAGATGGCCACCAGCGTGTTCGGCGTGCTCAACGCGACGAGCTTCGGGTAGGCCACCGGGGTCAGGGGGGTCGTGGTGCGGGCCAGGACGGCGCCGTCGGTACGGGTGAAGGTGACCGAGCCGTCGCCCTGCACCACGCCGCACTGCGGGCGTTGCCAGCCGGCAGCAGCGGCGGCGGGGGCTGCGGCGGCGAGGTTGACGGCACCGGCGGCCGTGACGGCCAGCGCGAGTGCACCGCTGAGTCGGGAGAAGATCATGAGGCATGTCTAGACGTGGGCATGCACCGATCGCCACAGTTTCCGGTGTCCGAGCTCGGCCATGGCCTGTGTCGGACACTCGCGAGGCGGGAAGGGGCTCGGATGTTCGAGTCGTTGGGTCTGACCCCGGTGGAGGAAGCGGTCTACCTGGCCCTCCTGCACCGGCGGCAGTCGAGCGTGCCGGAACTGGCCCAGCAGGTCGGGGAGAGCCTCCGGGTGGTCCGCGCGGCGACCGAACGCCTGGAGGAACTCGGCTTCGTCAGCCGGCGGGTCGGCTCCGGCACCCGGCTGCTGCCGACGCGTCCCGACGTCGCGGTGAACGCGCTGGTCATGCGGCGCACACAGGAGTTCACCCAGGTACGCAGGGCCGCCGAGCGGATGGCGGAGGAGTTTCCGCAGGAGCTGCCGACCAGGCCGGACCAGCTGCTGGAGATCGTCACCGGCCGGGCCGCCGTCGAGGCTCAGTTCGTCCAGCTCTCCTACGGCGTGACGAAGGAGCTGCTGGTCCTGGATCGCCCGCCGTACGCCCAGGAGGTGGCGTCGGCGAACGTGCCCGAGAACGAGCTGCTCGGCCGGGACGTCGACGTGCGGGGCATCTACGCCCCGGAGGCCTTCGAGTTGCCCGGCGCCTACGAGCAGGCGATGGTGGCCGTGGCCGCCGGGGAACAGGCGCGGGTGCACACGGACGTGCCGCTGAAGCTGGCGATCGGTGACCGCTCGGTGGCGCTGCTGCCGCTGGCCAGCGAACGGGCCGTGGACGCGGCGCTGGTGATCCGCGCGCCGATAGTCGTGTCGGCGCTGGTGAAGCTCTTCGAACTGCTCTGGGTGCAGGCCACGCCGCTGCCTGCCTGGGACCCGGAGCAGCCCGCGACGGATGCCGATCAGCTGGACCTGCGGCTGCTGGGCCTGCTCGCCACCGGGCTCAAGGACGAAGCCATCGCCCGGGAGTTGGGCGTGAGCGTACGCACCCTGGGGCGCCGCTCGTCCGCCCTGCTGGCCGCGCTCGGCGCCCGTACCCGCTTCCAGGCCGGGCTGCAGGCCGGGCGCCGGGGCCTGGCCTGAAGCTGCGCGGCGAACGCCACGACCCGCCTCGTGCGGGCGTCACCCGTAGGTCAGGATCGACGGCGGCGCTCGTAGGCCACGAGGAGGAGCATCCCGCCGACGGCGATCACCGCGACGCCCAGCAACAGCATGGTTCGCGTGTCGGATCCGGTGACCGGGAGGCCGGGCCCGGCGGTGGCCGACGGCGACGTCGATGACGGAGCCGGCGACGTGGGCGTCGGGGACGGCGAGGACGAGGCGGCGTCGACGGCGAGGGTCACCTCGTCCGTGGCGCTCGACGCGGTGCCGGTCGCCTTGACCGTGAAGGTGAAGCTGCCGGCGGACTCGGGGGTGCCGCTGAGCACGCCGTCCGGGGCGAGGGTGAGCCCGGCCGGCAGGTCACCGGCGGTCACGCTGAACTGGATGTCGGAGTCACCGGTGGCGGTGAACCGGAAGGAGTATTCCTCGCCGACCGTGCCCCGGGGCGGCTCCCCGGAGGTGAAGGTGGCGGCCGGGTCGGCGATCACGACGGTG
>NZ_JBUEGB010000021.1:0-117907 GCF_054963695.1 Micromonospora sp. RTBAU3-60
GGCTCCGCGCCTTATGAAACACGCGCTAGATGTGCACGCTGCAGTCAGTCGTCCGTCGGCTGGTTGGTGTGTCGTAGGATCATCGAGCTTCACGGGTCACGGATCCGGTCAAGGTGGGAGCGATCCGGTCACGGCGAGCAATCTCTCGATCGGACCTGGGCGGCGCTGCATGCACCCATCTCTACGCGGCGTCGGGTCGATGATCGGAGACACTTTCACCGTGCGAAACGACCTCGACCAGATCGAAGCGGCTTTCGTCGGCACGCCACTGGCCGGCCTGCCGATCGGGCACGGCCCGTCAGGCACCGTCCTCGTCACCGACGTCGACCCCAATCGCCTGCAGGAGACCTGGCAAGCTGCCGACGCACTGGTGCCGGTCATCGGACGTCGGCCCGTCATGGTCACCGACGACTTCGACGACACGCTGAGGATCCGGCCCGAGCCCGAGCCGGGTCCGTCGGAGTCGGAGCTGCGCGCGTTCGCCGAGGCCGCGGAGTCTTCCGAACCCTGGCTGGCCTACCGCCACTACAGCGAGGACGACGAGGTCGACGAGGGTGAGGTCGAGTACTATGCCCGTGGCATCGCCGGCGTCGACCTGACGGCCCTGGTGTCGGATGTGGCGCTGCCGACTCCGCGCCCGGCGCTGGAGCGGGCGCTGTACGACCGGCTGCTCGCCGACGCCGACCTGCACGCCCGGGTGCTTAGCAGCGTGCGTTTCATGACGCAGACCGACTACTGGTACACGCCTAACAGCGTCCTGCTCATGCTGCTGCCCACCAGTGACGTCCGCAGCTCGGGGTACTGGGTGGACTTCTACGGTGCGCTCACACGGGAGTACCAGCAGACGCTCGCCGAGGTGCTGGCGCAGTGGCGTCACCGATGGGACGCCCGCCTGGTCGCGTCGTGGGGCACCATGCTGCAGTTCCAGGTGGGTCGTCGCCCGGAGCCGGGTGACGAGGCGTGGACCGCGGCCGGCCAGCTCAAGGCGCTCGCCCCGAACCTCGACCTGAGCCGGTGGGAGGTCGCCGTCGCCTTGCCCGCCGGTGACGCGTGGTTCGTGCACAACCGACCCTGACAACTCGCGCGCGGAGCCTCCGTCAAGGTCTATCACGTTGGCTAGCGCTCGGTCGGCGGCAGATCAGGATGCCTGATCTTGAGCGGCCGTCACGCGGCGAGCCGGCGGCAGGCACGTTGGCTGCGTGGTAGTCCGGCTTTTGTGAACACGTATCCGCAGCTGCCGTTCTTCGGATCCCAGAGCTGGTCGTTGGCGACCAGAGCCCGAAGCAGCGCACGCTGAGCGTCGGTCAAGGGCCGGCCTTCGCAATACGGCTCGGCGAAAGCGAAGCCCACCAAGGCGCCCCAGCCGGTGTCGAAGCCGGTCCAACTGTCCCGCCTGGCCACCTGGCAAGCGGCCGTGGCGATCACGTCGAAGTGCGGGGCTGCGCGGATCGCCGCTGCGACGATTTCCGACTGATGCAGGCCGGCGGGCGTCGGCTCCGCCAAAGCAGCCAGGATCAGTTCCTGGCTGCGCGGATCATCCTCATGGGCCAGCGCGGCACGGAGGCGGACGGCCGGGTCCGGGTCGAAAAGCAGGCTGCGGAGGTTCACGCCGAGAAGGCCGAGGCAGTACACCCACGGGGCCTTTGGCCCGGGATCCCGATCCGCCAGCGCCTGGACGAGGACCGCGACTTCCTCCCGCCTATCCGCCAGGATCGTCTGCTGGGTGAGCGCCACGAGTTGCTGCGCGTGGAACAGGACTCGGTCTGGCGGACAAGACTCCAGCAGCCCACGCACCACCGGGAATGCCGCCGCCGTGGCGTCGGCGAGGTCAGGCAGTTCCTCGGCGAAGTCCCCATCGCCGGCCAACGCTGTCACACTTACGGCTGCGTCACCCAGAAACTCCAGCAGCGGTTCAACCGTGTCAGGGTGCGCCCGTCCCGCGGCGAGCAGCGCCGTCACGGCCCGAACCGCCGGCGCGGTCGCTGTGTCGGGAAAACCTTGGTGCAGCACGGCGATGTTGAGGTGGTCCACCGCCGCCTCGCGAGCCTCGGCATCCCCGAACTCCAAGTCGTGCAGATGCACCGGCGTGTCGGTCGCCCGGCCGTAGGCGTGCCTCAGCTGCCACCACCCAACCGCCATCATGATTCTCCGCTTCAGCCAGGCAGACACCGATGATCGCAGAGCCCGACTCAACCACCTTCGGGCGGCCGACACGCGCTCATCGGCAGATCCGGAAGCCGTGACGCGCGGGCATCCGTCGAACAGCCCGTACAGACCGCGGCGCCCACAGGCGGCCCGCACGGTCGGCAGCCAGATCCGGATCTTTGGCGGGCCGCCGTAGCTGTGGGCATCGTGGTCTGTTCATCGGGGTTGGGTGTCGTCATGCAAACTGGCCGCTCGCCGCCAGCGGGTGACTTCGGCTTCGTGTGAACCGGTAGCGGTCGCGGCCGCGACGGCCGCCGGATCCGCTCGGCCGGTCAGTAGGGTTAGGGGCCAGGTCGGCACGCCCTCCTCGCGGTCGTAAGCGGTCCAGGTCCATGGGCCGTCGAAGTGCCATGCACGACCGTCGGCGTCGGCAACGTCGTCGCCGGCCTCGAGGAAGGCGTACGGCCTGAAGACCAGTTCGAGCGTGAACGGAACTCCGCCGCCGGGCTCGATGCTTGTGCCTTGGAATTCCGATGCCGCGTCTGGAGCCTCACCGGCGTGCAAGACAACCAGGCTCAGGCTTGGGCGGGGCAGCCAGCCCGTCTCTTGCGGCGGGTCGTACTCGTGGACCTCGATGATGTGGACGATCCGCGCCGGGATACCGACCTGGCAGGTATCGCCGGGTGCGAGGTGGGGTGCGGGCGGGCCGGTTGCGTACAACTCGTCCGGATCGGCGCGGGCCAGGGCCACCTCGCCGTTCCAGCGCACGCCCTCGGCGTCCGGGTCGATCTCCCACCAGGGCCAGCGGACGCTGACGTACGCCTCGTTGACTCTGGTGACGACCGTTGGCGTGAATGGACAGGAGATACGCAGCACGTCCCCGACGCGGTAGACCATGCGCGGCAGGTTAGCGCGCGGCACGACGGGCAGGGCCGGTCGTGGAGGGCGCCAGTGATCGGTAGCCGGCGGGGATCCGATCTGGGCAGACGTGACAGTGGACGTTCACCGGTACGCCGTGTCGGTCCAGGGTTGGAAGTCGGCGAACTCCAGCGGATCGTCGAGCGGATCGAGACGGGGGAACTCGCGGGCGGCTGGTTGGCCGCGCAGCCAGCTGAGCAGGAGGTCGGTGAGCGTACACGGCAGCGGCGGGCCTTGCTCGTGATGGCGGGGATCGACGATGAGTGGCCAACGGTCGGGGTCGCCGTCGGTCAGCCAGCCGAGGCTGTCGCCGTCGATGGAGTCCGCGAACGGCAGGAACCCGCCGGGTTCCGGCCAGATCGGCAGCGGATGGAATTCGGGGAACTCGTCTCGCAGGTCCCGATACCACCCGAGCCGCTCCCGCGCATAGTCGGCGAGGGTTGCGCCTGAGCGCAGCGGTGTGGGGAACCGCAGCCAGTTCGACCAGATGCCGGCACCGTAGAGGCCCATGAGGGCGACGTACTCGGTCGGCAGGCGGGTGCCGAGCTCGGCGAACAGGCCGTCCCATCTGCCGTCGCCGAGGCAGGGCGCCTCGGGTGGGGGCACGAGGAGGCGCAGTGTGTCCAGTCCGCTGCCTGCGGTGAGTGCCTTGCGTTGCACCTGCTCAGGCACCAGGCGCGGTTTGGGTACCGGTGGAGCCCAGGCGTGGGCGTCGGGTAGGAAGGCGGTCCGGCGTGCGCTCGCCGGCAGTGGGCCCAGGCGGCCACCGCCGGGCAGGTCCAGGCCGGTGTGTACCAGCGTGGTCAGCGTGTCCAGCAGCGGCACCCCAAAGTTCCGCCATGGATTGACGCCAGCATGCACCGCGTCGGCGTGGAATATCACCACGGGCCACTCGTCTGGGTTGTCGGAGGCGGAGGTGTCCCACAGAAGCAGGTCTGATCGTCGGGTCGTGCCCCAGGCGAGGAGGCCGCCGGCGGCCGGGTGGAACGCGGGCGGCTCGTGCGGCGGGACCAGCCGGGAAGAGATCCGGGCCCATCGGTGGTTTTTGCGGAGCCAGGTGCCGTAGTCGAACCGATCCGCTTGGACGCAGGGGACGTGGAGCCAGACGTACTCGCCGATGTCCAGCGGCCCGTAGGCCGACGCGATTGCCTTGTAGTCGGCGGGCAGCCGCAGGCCGAGCCACGACTCCACCACCGTCCAGTCGATGGGGATCGGCGGGCGCTGCGGCGGGCCGAACTGGTCAGCGAAGGGTGAGCTGTCCACAGCCAGGGATCATGCCAGGCCCCGCCGACGCAGCGTGGGTCAGCGGTGCGGCACCGCGGCGCTGCTGAGCCGTGCGGCCGTGTCGCCGATTTCGTCGCTGGGGTCGATGCCGGCTTCGGTGAGGCGGCGGAGGTAGGCGTGGTGTATTTCGGCGACGGCGTCGTGGTCGCCGAGGGCGGCGAGGATGTTCATCGCCCGTACGTGTAGGTCGGCGTTGTAGGGGTCGACGCGGATGCCGTGCTGCAGCACGGCCAGGGCGTGGTGCGGGTCGTGTGCGGTGGCGGCGAGGGCGACGTGGGCGTCGATGACATGCCGGCGGGTGGCTTCGCGGATCGGGTCCGCCCAGGGCCACGCGCGGCCGGCGGCGAGGTCGCCGTGGTAGGCGTCGATGACCGCCTGCCAGGCGATCGTGGTGTTGGTGACGGCGGTGGCGGCGTGCTGGACCGCAACGTGGAAGCGCCACAGGTCCACGTCCAGGTGGTCGGGGTTGAGGCGGTAGCGGTCATCGGTGTGGTCGACGATGCTCAGCCCGGACGCGGCTCTGACGGTTCCGCGTAGGTCGCTGAGCGTCGTGTAGAGCCGGCCGGTGAGCGAGTGCCGGGGCAGGCCCGGCCAGAGGGCGTCGACCAGTTGCCGGCTGTCCGCCCCGTCAGGGTGAGCGGCGAGGAACACCAGGGCCTGCATGGCCGCGGTACGGCGGATGGCCAACGGCTCACCATCGACGGCCAGGATCGGCTCTCCCAGGATCCGCAGCTCCAGTCGATGCCCCAGGGTGTCGACCTGCGGGCGCGGGTAGTGTCGGGCCGTCTGGCGTGGCACCCGCCGCCCGGACACCCGCACGGCGTGCGGGGAGGTAATCGGCGGATCGGGGTCGGTGTGGGCGATCACGGTGAGCAGGTCGGTTGCCGCCATCGCGTCGAGGACGCACAACCGCGGCCCGGCCCACCCGGGTCGGCGGCGGTCGTGGGTGTGACCCGCGGCGTCAACCTGCCAGGTCACGCCGGCCGGCCATCCGCTCAACGCCACGACGGTCGCGCCGGCGGCTGACACGGCGGCCAACCGCTCGACGACGGCGCCTGATGGTGGTTCGTCGATGATCACAACGACGGCAGCGGCCGGCGGATCCTCGGGCCACTGCGGCTCGTCCCCACGGCAGTCATGGCCGATTGTCCGAGACTCCGCAGCCCGCATCGCCTCGTCGACGCCGTCCGCGACCGCTAGCCGTGGCAGGCGTTGCCGCAGCTCGTCGGCGGCGGTGCCGAGCAGCCTGGCCAGGGCGGCGCGGGTGACGACAAGCGACACCGCGGGATGCCGGCGCCCGGCCAGCAGGGCGGTGACCAGCAGGCCCCTCGCTGCAGCCATAGCGCCCGGGCCGGTGAGCCCCACCCCTGCGGTGGGAAGACCGGAGACGAGGGCCGGCATCGCACCGGACGATCCGTCGCCGGCAGGGGCCAGGTCGGCTGGCTGCGGTGTCGGGGGGTGGTCGGCGAGGGCGGCTTGCACGACAGTGGCAGTCGCGGGCAGCGGGCCCAGGTCCGCGTCCTCGCGCCCGGGGCCGCCGGGTCGGCGGGGCCGGTAGGCGAGGCGGCGGCGTAGCCAGACAAGGGCTCCGGCCGCGGCGATCTGGTCAGCGACCTCGCGGGGCAGCCATCCGCCGGACACCACCACCCCGTCATCACGCACGGCGCCGTCGTATGCCTCCGGGTGGGGGGTGTCGCCTGGGTGGTCGAGCGTGCCGGCGGCGACCGGGAGAGCAGGTGCCAGCGGGGTGGTGGTCGCCGTGTTGGCGGTGACGGTGAACACCGCCGCTCCGGCCATTCCGCTTGCCGTTGCCTGCAGCGGTGTGGGCAGCGGCATACGGCGAAGCCACGCGGCGCCGGTCCGGAGGCGGGTCAGGGCCCTGACGGTGACCGTGTAGGCCAGCACCAGCCACACGAGCCACGCCCCGACGGTCAACGCCGCCACCAAGGTCTGCTCAGTCAGGGGCTGCTCCACCCATGCCCGCACCTGCTGCCCGTCCGGCCACCCGTCCACGGGCGGGCCGACAACGAAGAGCAACACCATCGGCGGGCCGATCAGGAGCAGGAGGACGAACAGCAGCGACACAATCTGCCGCGGCCACCGCACCTCACCCACCCCCACCCGGCGGCACAGCACCACCCCGCATCACCGCTGCGGGCTGGCCGGCGGGCGTGGGCGGGGCGGGGCGGACGACGCGGGTCCACAACCGGGACGCCCACCACACCGCCACCGCGATGGCGTAGAAGACACCGAGAACGCCGGAGGCCCGCCAACTGACGATCGCCGCGGCGATCACCGCCAGCGGCGCGGCGAGGATCAGCCGGAACACCAACGGTGCCACCAGCGCCATGACCACGCCCACGCCGAGCAGCAGGCCACCGACGCGGCCGGCGATGTCGATCCACAGCACCATGTGCGGCCACCGGTCGGCGGTCAGCGAGTACTGGATCAGCAACATCCCAGTCGCGGCGGTGATCACCGAACCGGCCGGCACCGCCAGCAGCGCCGACCAGCCACCGTGCGGCACCCGCCACTGCCGGGCGGCGACCACTGCCATGGCCACCGCCATCACCACGATCGGCGTGATCGGCCACAACGCCCAGCGCAGGAACCCACTCACCGGCAGCCCGAAGTACTGGCTGGCGACCACCGCGTACAGGCCGGCGATCGCGACCCCGAGGGACACCGCGGCGAGGATCCCGACACTGACCTTCCCACCCTCGGACCTGATATCCGCGGTGGGGCTGCGGGCGGCGATCAGGGAACCGAGGACGGTGCCCGCCGCCAGGCACGCCAGGAGGGCGAACACGGCCGCCATGGCCAGCTCACCCCAGTTCAAGATCACCCAGTAGTGCAGGCCCGGCAGCGTTCGGCTGCCATTGTGGTAGTCCGCGGTGAGGAAGTACTGCCAGATCAGGGCAAGGGACGCCAGTCCCGGCACCGCGATAGCCACCGCCCGCCGTACCGGCGGCACCGGCACCTCCACATGGCTGCCGGTGCCGGGACTCGCGGCGCCGGCGTCCGCCGCGCCCAACGCGGCGGCGAGCGCCCGTTCCGTCACCACCGTCGCGGCGACACCCGTCCGCTCGGCGATCAGCTTGTCCAGTTGTGGCAACTGTGCGCTGCCGCCAACGCAGAAGATCCCGGCCAGATCAGCGGGGCTGATCTCAGCGGCGGCGATTGCCTCGCCGGTCAGCTGCGCGACGCGCTCCACGACAGGGCGGGCGGCCTCCTCCAGCATGCCGCTGTTGACGATCACCGGCGGCCGGTCGGGAAGCGGCATCGTCACCGCCGGGTGCTGCGACAGAGCCTCCTTCGCGGTCTGGACACTGGCCGTCACCGCCCACCAGCCCCCACCATCTGTCGACGTGTGGTCGCCTGTGAGGGAGGCGGCGAGAGCGCGGTCAACTGTGCCGCCGCCGGCGGCCGGATCCGCGAGGGTCGCGAGAACCTCGAAACCGGCAGGCCCGCGGCGCAGAACGGTGACCTCGGCACCCGCACCCACATCGCATACGACGATGAATGACCCCACCGGGGGTTGTAGACCGGTGGCGATGAGATGTTCGGCCACCGCCACCGGGGCCTCCACCAGACGAGGTTGCGCAAGACCAGCCCGGTGAGCGACCTGCCGCATCCACGTCCGCCGCCGCGGCCCCCAGCCCGCCGGCACCACCAGGCGCACATCCCGAACCGGGCCGCCAGCCATCCGCTCCGCCTCACCGGCGACCCGGCGCAGCGTCGCGGCCATCGCCTCCACCGCATCGACCTGGGCGCCGTCGACGGTGAGCTGGTCATCGGCCGGGCGACGCGGATTCGGAATGAACCGGCCCGGCTGGTCCGCGGCCGCCTGCCACGCCCGCCGCCCCGTCCACACCTCCCCGTCCGCAGACAGGTAGACACCGGTGGGCAGGTGCGGCATCCCGTCGAAGGACAGCGGAGACCACCTGCCATCAGGCCAGGCCAGAACGGCACCAGTGCTAGCCGTGCCGCAGTCGATCGCCAGCCGTGCCTCCCCCGCCCGCATGCATATAGTCAAACATGAGGATCACATTCACGTCACCCTTGAATTACCCACAGCAAGCATGACCGGTGGCGGAACCCACCCGTCCCGTCGCCAGTGGCAGCAGATCAAATCGCCGCATCGATGGGACCGACGCTGCTTCGCGCAGTGAGCGACAACCCGCCAACACGACCCGCACGAGCGTGTGCGGCCCGTTAGCTGACGTCGATCACGGCGCACCCGCGCGCGACCCGCCTACGGTCTGGTGCAGACCGTCGGTGCTGCGCTCGGCGGCTCACCTACCGAACCGCCATTGGGTGTCTTCGAGGTAGCCGGCATGCTGGGCCTCCTCCCACTCCCGCATGCTCGGATACCGGTCACCGCAGTACCGCCGCCGCACATGCTCGACAAACTGGGCCCGTTCGGCATCGCCCGCCAGCCACAGCCCACGATCACCGGTCCCCGCCCGCAACACCACACCACCGTCGGGCTCGATTGTCATGACGATCTCATCATTGCGCGGCTCACCCGCGAGTGCGGCCAGGTACGCGAAGTAGATGTAGCGGTAGTCGAACTCGTCGTGGCGATCGTGCACCCAGTCAAGCCACTGGTCCACCTGCCCTAAGGTCCACCGATCCATGCGTTCCTCCCCAGGTCGTCACTTAGATCAACGATCGCTCCCGCACGCCACAGACCCCAAGACCCATGGCGGGGACGACAGAAACCTTCGCGTGCCGGCGCTTGCGTTGGAACTCCAGGGCGTCCTCGAGCCCAAGGCACCAGGGGCTCCAGCAAGAGCTCACGCGGTTCAGCATGCTCTGCAGGGCGGACTTCTCTGACGGCTGCAGGCTCAGCCCCCAGCTGTATTTCACGGTGATTCACATCTTGCTGTAGGTGCACCGGTAGGACGACAGCGGCGGCTGCCAGGTCGACGGGTCCTGGTCGCCCTTGGCCTGGTTGACGTTGTCGGTGACGGCGATCGGCTGCGGGTGGCTGAGGTCGTTGGCGCCGGACCGCCATGCCTCGGCGAGGGGCACGACGTGGTCGATGTCGACGTCGGAGGCGGCGTACCAGGTCGCATCGTCGTACGGGCTGTACCAGCGGCCCGACACTGCGGCGCAGCTGCTGTCGGTCACGACGGACGTGCCGTCCCGCTTGAGGACCGTCTCCCGGGTGTTGCAGGTCCCGCTGATTGGGATCCAGTGCGGGGACAAGTCGCGGGAGTACCCGCTGATCGAGCCTTCGGTCTTGACGGTCAGGGCGTTGAGTTGCGACTGCGCGGTCGCCTTGGACGGAATTCCCGGGGGCGTGGCCAGGGCCGTCTGGGCGTTCACCGCAACCGGACCGATACTGGCCGTGACGAGCGCAGCTGCTACGGCTACCTGTCGCCGCCAAGTTGAAGTTCGGGTGGGGAGTCGGCTTGCTCGCATCAGGGCCTCCGAAGGTCGTGTGGACAGCGGCCATTTCCAACGGGCATCTCCATCGACAGCCGTGTTTGTGAAGAGGTGGAGAACCATCGCAAAGATTTGCCTCCATGCGCCGCAACCGGACTTACCGCCGACGAGGGTCCCTTCCTTGAGGGCGGGCTGCCGCGTCAAGAATCCGGCACCTTCGCGGACGTCCTGAGCTCCTCGAAACCGCCGAGGCGGCAGCAGCATGCCGCCCGCAGCCACTCCAAACCTCCCCATGGCTCGCGGTTGGAGACCAATCGATCGCCGAGTTCTCGCGCTCATCGCAAGCCAACTCGGCCTCAGTAGCCGCGCTTGGACGTTTAAGCCCTCGGCCGTCTGTGCGACGCACCGCCGTCGTCTCATCGACCACCACATGCCAGCCGGTTGATCAAGTCTGGCAGCTCAGCGCAAGGCGGATGCGGGCCACGGGTTGGAGCGACTGCCCCGGGATGGCCTGGTGCGCGAGGCTTGAACGTGACCGCCGCTTCGCTGCTGCGGCTTGACCTCCGACATGTGCGTCAACCACCTCTCACGCCGAAGCTGTCACACATGTCTATGACCCACATCACATCACGTGATGCTCGAAGGATGTGCGGTGCGTTGCGGCGCGGTGACCAGGAGTTCGGTCCTGCTCGGATGTCCACTGTCGACTGTGTCGGGGCCCTCGGCCGGTCGTCGCGTCCTGGGTGAGGCCTTCACGGCCGATCTTGGGTCTACCGCACCTGCGTTGATTGATCTACGTTCTCGCTACCTATCGATCTACGGGGGCGTCAAGGTGATGAGAAGGTCCGCACGGCAGGGAATGTGGGGCCGCCCTGCGGGCGTGCATGCACTCGTCGTAACGCTGGTGGCGACCGCCGCCTCAGCGGTGGCGGCGCCGCCGTCCGCGGCCGCCGCGGAGGATTGTTCAGTTTCGGTGGTGGCTGACGCGCAGGCCGCTAAGCGGGTCGCGGCTAGCTGCGGCAAGACCGTGGAGGTGCTGAGCGAGCGGTCGGAGACGACGCAGGTGTTCGTCGACGCCTCCGGCGTGGGCAGGTTGGAGTCGTCGGTGGTGCCGCAGCGGGTGCACCGCCAGAATGGCAGCTGGGCCGACATCGACACCACCCTGCAACCTGTGGGCAGTGGCTTCGCGCCGATCGCTTCCACGGCTGACATCATCTTCTCCGCTGGCGGCACCGGGCCATTGGTGACGTGGCGTGAAGCCGGATCAACCTTCGAGTTGAGCTGGCCGGGTGTGCTGCCGGCACCGCGTGTCGAGGGTGACACCGCGATCTACGACAGTGTCCTGCCGGATGTGAACCTGCACGTCATCGCGGGCAGGGCGGGCTTCCGTCACGTGCTGGAGGTGCTCACGCCCGAGGCTGCCGCGAATCCGGCGTTGCACGAAATTCGCTACGGACTCGGCGGAGACATGCGGGTGACGCGTACCGCAGAGGGTGGGCTGGACCTCGCCAGCGCGGACGCTGAGCCGCTACTGCAGGCGTCGCCAGCCGTCATGTGGGACTCGTCGATCTCTGCCGACGCGATTCAGCCCGCCGCGGCCACTGAACCAGCGGCACGCACTGCGGATAGTGCCGATGCCAGCGGCTCCCCAGATTCCGCGGATCTGATCTCTACAGCGAAGGGGCCGAGTGAGCTGGCCTCCTCCGCTGCAGTTGCGGTGGCGGTCTCCGCGGGCGATCTGGTGTTGACGCCGGACTCGGACATGCTCACCTCGCCAGCGTCGGCGTTTCCGTTGTTCATCGACCCGGCCTTCAGCAGGCAGAGTTCGAAGTGGGCCTACGCGACGAGCAACGGGGAGAACAACGACACCACGGCGGCCCGTGTTGGCCTGAACCCAGAGACGGGTGCGTTGTACCGGTCGTACTTCAGCTTCGATACGTCGGCGATGAGCAATACCACGGTGCTGACGGCGGAGATTCAGATGAAGCTGGATCACTCGTACTCGTGTGACTCGACGTATGTGTATTTGTATCGAACGGCCAGTTGGTCGACGGCCAGTGGCGACCGGATGGGTTGGACCGCACGCCCGTTGGGATCAGCAGCTGTCTACCTGGATGCGTGGGCGGGACACGCTAACGAGGCAGGCGGGTGCGGGTCGATCCAGCCGGACGCGGACGCGGTGTTCGAGGGCGCGACGCTGCTCAGTGACCTGCAGGCGCAGGTGAATAACACGAGCTCATACTGGGTGGGCTTGTGTGCCTGTTACACCGGTGATCAGTACGAGTCGGACCAGCAGCGGTGGAAGAGGTTTTACACCGACAAGACCTACCTGGTGGCGACCTTCGACGTGAAGCCGGTGCCGCCGGTGGGTCTGTCGTTCACGACCACCTTGGACTGCTACAAGCAGTGCTCGTCCCCGGCGGTGGTCCGCAATTTGACACCAACCCTGCGGGCGCAGGTACAGGACCCCTACGGCGGCGCACTGCAGACAGCATTCGAGATTCGGACGGCGGCGGACCTGTCAGCGCCGATCGTGGTGAGCAGCACGGCAATGCCTCGGTCGTTCGTCACGACGGTCGGCAACGCGACCGGCATCGCCACATCACAGGTGCCGGCGGGAAAGTTGACGGCGAACACCACCTACTACTGGCACGCCACCACTGCGGACGAGGCCGGCCTGTGGAGCGGCTGGGGTCCTTGGTACAGCTTTACCATCGACACCACCCCACCCACTCTCTATAGCGTGTCCTCGACGCAGTATCCGTCGAAGGCATGGGGTGCCACGGTGGGCACGGCGGGCCGCTTTACGTTGGTTGCCTCCGGCGCGAGCGAGTACACGTGGGACGTCGATGGCGGTAGCGCGACCACGACAGCCGCAGCGGACCCGCCAATGATGACGTACGCCAATTACACGCCTGCCACCGACATGGTCCACACCATGCACGTGAAGGCCAAGGACACGGCCGGAAACACGAGCAACACCTACGACTACCAGTTCTGGGTCTCGCCCGTTCCGAACGCCTACTCGCTGTGGACCTTCGACGAGTCCGACCCGGTGAAGACTGCGGCAGATAGGGGCAGCGGATTCAGTACCTCGAATCCGGGCACTCTCGGCGGCACCGCGCATTTCGTGGCCGGCAAGCTGAACAACGCCGTGCACCTGTCCGGTGCGACCGGGGACGGGGTAACGACAAGCGGGCCTGTGCTGGACACCACGAAAAGCTTCACGGTAATGGCGTGGGCACGGCCGTCCGATCTCGCAGGCGGGTCTATCCAGACATTCCTTCACCAGGACGGCGTCTCGATGTCGAATTTCCAGTTGCAGTATCGCCAAGACGCCAACGGCGCGCGGGGTGGCTGGTGCTTCACCATGGCCAGCGAAGACACCCCTGGCGCGACGAAGGTAATCGCCTGCGCCGGGCAGAACGTGGGCAAGCCGACCAACAACGAGTGGGTGCACGTGGCCGGCCGCTACGACCAGGCCACCGGCAAGATGCGCGTCTACGTGATGGGTGACCCGCAGTCCTGCGCAGGCGAAGTCGCCGAAGCCACGGCACCCACGAAGTGGTCGGCCACCAGGCCATTCGTTATCGGGCACACCTGGCGCGGCGACATCGACGACGCACGCGCCTACCAGCGAGTCTTGTCGGACTCCGAAATCTGCCAGCAGGCATCGCAATGACACAACAGCCGCCGCAGCCGGGGACAGCGCCCCGGCTGCGGCGGCAACGCCGGCCTGACGACCGGCGGTGCACGAGACGGGTGATGCCCACCCGGTACCTGGACTTCGCAACACACCGGCAACGCCGGCCAAGTCTTCGTCTGTACGCATGGGGAGCGTCGTGGTGAGTGGAACAGCTTCCGGCCGCAGCCGGGTCAGTGTCTTTCATCATCGAGTATGGCGGTCAGCGCTGCTGGCCGGCGGTCTGTCGGTCGTGCTGACAGCGACCGCGCTGGGCCAGCAGGTGCAGCGAGCGGAAGCGGCACCGAACTGGACGCCGCCCAAGCCAAAAGAGGCCGCCGGGGTGCTGGTGCGTGACGCCAAGCCCGGCACCAGCCGCTCCTACCACGCCTCCTCCAGCGTGATGACCGGCACCAAGAAGATCGCGTGGCCTGCGGGCACCAGCACTGCCGATCTCGCCCAGGTGATCGCTGCCGGCGCCACCGCCCAAAGCACGCGGGCGGGCCTGACCGGGCCCGTACGGGCACGTGCCGGAACGCTTCCCGTCACCATCTCGGCGCCGTCCGGTGGCAGTGCCAGGTCTGCCGCCGATGCGATCGACTCCGTGAAGGTGACGGTGCACGACCGGGCCGCGACGGCGAAGGCCGGGGTGCGGGGCCTGCTCATGTCGGTCAGCCGCGCCGACGGCAAGGCCAGCGCCGCGCGAACCGGACTGCAGGTGGACTATGCCGGGTTCGCGGACGCCTTCGGTGGTGACTGGGGCTCCCGGCTGCGACTGGTGGCTCTCCCGGCCTGTGCGCTGACCACCCCGCAGGTGCCGTCCTGCCAGAAGCGCACCCCCTTGGCAACGGTCAACGACACCCCCGACAGCCTCCTGTCCACGGACATCTCCCTCGCTGGCAGCACCCCCATGCTGCTGGCGGCCGAGGCCGCGGCGTCCGGGGACAGCGGTGACTACACTGCGACCAGCCTGTCGCCGGCCGGGCAGTGGCAGGTGTCGACCCAGACCGGTGACTTCTCCTGGTCCTACCCGCTGCGTGTGCCGCCCTCGCTCGGCGGTCCCGCCCCCGACATCAGCTTCGCCTACTCCTCGGGCAGCATCGACGGGAAGACCGCCCTGACCAACAACCAGGGCTCCTGGATCGGTGACGGCTGGGACTCCTGGCCCGGCTTTATCGAACGCAAGTACCAGTCCTGCGCCGATGACAACCCGGATCACAAGACCGGTGACCAGTGCTGGTTCAGCGACAACGCCACCCTCTCGCTCAACGGTCACGCCGGGGAGCTGATCAAGGACGGGTCGGTGTGGCGGCTGCGCAACGACGACGGCACCAAGATCGAGAAGCTGACCAGCTCGGTGCGGGACAACGGCGACAACGACAACGAGTACTGGAAGGTCACCACCACCGACGGAGTCCAGTACTACTTCGGCTACCACAAGCTGCCCGGCTGGACTAGCGGCAACCCGGTCACCGACTCGGTGTGGACCGTGCCGGTCTTCGGCAACAACTCCGGCGAGCCCTGCTACGACTCGACGTTCTCCAACGCCTACTGCACTCAGGCGTGGCGGTGGAACCTCGACTACGTCGTGGACCCGAACTCCAACAGCATGGCCTACTTCTACGGCAAGGAAACCGGCGCCTACGCCCGCGACAACGACCCCGCCAAGCGCACCACCTACGACCGCGGCGGCTACCTGCAGCGCATCGAGTACGGCATGCGCCAGGACGCCGAATACACCCAGGCCGCACCGCTGCGGCTCGTCTTCACCACCGCCGAACGATGCCTGGCCAGCTGCTGGACCGGCGCGGCGTGGACCTCAGATCCGGTGACTGCGAACTGGTTCGACACCCCGTGGGACCAGTTCTGCAAGGCCGGCGATCAGTGCACCGAACAGGGCTCTCCGACCTTCTGGACGGCCCGCCGGTTGACGAAGGTCACCGCGCAGACCCGCAACGGCACCTCCACCTACGCTGATGTGGAGTCGTGGTCGCTGCGGCAGGAGTTCATCAACGCCGGCACCGGCGAGTCCACCCCGATGTGGCTGCGCGGCATCACCCGCACCGGCCACGTCACCACCGCCGGCGGCACGGCCGTCTCCGACCCGGAAATCACTTTCGACACCGGCTCTCAGCCGCTGCCCAACCGCGTCGACGGCCCCGCCGACTCGCGATCGTCCCTAAACCGTTGGCGGATCAAGGCCGTGCACACCGAATCCGGCGGAGACATCATCATCAGCTACTCCGGGCCGGACTGCACCAGCTCCACCTTGCCCTCGCCGGCGAGCAACACGAAGCGGTGCATGCCCTCCTTCTACGCTCCCGGGGGCCAAGAGCTGAGCGAGGATTGGTTCCACAAGTATGTCGTCACCCGCATTGACCTCGACGACACCGTCACCGACCAGCCCACCGAGGTCACGCAGTACGACTACGACACCCCGGCCTGGGCGTACAACACGGACGAGCTGACCAAGGACAAGTACCGCACCTGGAGCGCTTGGCGCGGCTACGGCAAGGTCACCGTCCGCCACGGCGACCCCGCCGGGCAGCAAACCGCCGTCGAGCACCGATACCTGCGTGGCCTCGACGGCGACAAGGCCGCCAGCGGCGTCAAGGACGTCTGGGTCGCCGACTCCTGGGGCGGCACCATCGAAGACCACGAAGCCCTGCAGGGTTTCGAGCTGCAAACCATCACCTACAACGGGTCCGGCGGCGCCGAGGTGTCCTCCACCCGCAACGACCCGTGGATCAACGGGCCGACCGCCACCCGCAGCCGTAACGGCATCACCGCCCGGGCCTGGATGACCAACACCGACATCGCTCGCACCCGCACCGCCCTCGCCGCAGGTGGCTACCGCTACACCAAGACCATCACCAACTTTGATCCCGACGGTGGCCTGCCCATCACCGTCGAAGACCAGGGCGATGAATCCATCACCACCGACGACACCTGCACCCGCACCACCTACGCCCGCAACGACAGCATCTGGATGATCGACAGGGCCTCCCAAACCGAAACCCTGTCAGTGCGGTGCGCTGGCGCCCCAACCCCGGCCGATCCGGCCACGGTGCTGAACCGGTCCCGGGCGTTCTACGACACCTACGTCGACGACACGTCCTTCGGGAAGGCACCCACCGACGGCAACGTCGTCCGCACAGAGGAACTCGAAAAGTTCAACGGCAGCACCCCCGTCTACACCCGCACCGCCACCACTACTTACGACGCGTACGGCCGGGTCAAGTCGGTTACTGATCCGCGGGGCTACACGACCACCACGGACTACACGACCGCCAACGGCGGCCTGATCACCCAGACTGCGGTGACCAATGCGAAGGGCCACACGGTCAAAACGCTGATCGAGCCAGCGTGGGGGTCCCCGACGAAGGCCACCGACGCCAACAACGCCGTCACCGACCTCACCTACGACGGGCTCGGCCGGCTCACCAACACCTGGATCCCCGGCCGCGACAGGGCCACCCAGACACCGAGCATGAAGTTCACCTACCAGGTGCGCAAGAGCGGCGGACCGTCCGCGGTCACCACAGAAACCCTGCTGCCGACCGGGACGGCATACCGGAAATCGGTGAACCTCTACGACGGGTTCCTGCGCCTGCGGCAGAACCAACTCCAAGCCACCGGCGGCGGACGAACCATCACCGAATCCCTGACCAACAGCCTCGGCGCCACCGCCTGGACCTCCGCCCCCTACTACGACGAGACCAACGCCGCCGCTGACGACAAGGCCCTGGCACAACCGCAGGGTCAAATCCCCTCCATCACCCAATACGCCTACGACGGCGCAGGACGACAGACCGCGCAGATCCTGCTCGCCAACGGTGCGGAAAAGTGGCGCACCACCACCACCTACGGCGGCGACCGCGTCCACACCACCCCACCGCTCGGCGGCACCGCCACCACCACCATCACCGACGCCCAAGGCCGCACCGTCACTCTGCGGCAGTACAAGAACCGCGCCGACGTCGGCAGTGACGACACCACCAAGTTCGACAAGACCACCTACACGCACACCCTGCTCGGACAGCTCAAGACCGTCACCGACGTCACCGGCGCAAACGTCTGGTCCTACAGCTACGACCTACGCGGCCGCCAAACCCAATCTGTCGACCCGGACAAGGGCACCACCGATACCACCTACGACGCCGCCGGCAACGTCGAAACCACCACCAGCCCCCTCGGCAGCGGCACCGCCACCGTCGGCTACATCTACGACGAGCTCGGCCGCAAGACCGCCATGCGCGACAACAGCACCACCGGTCCTCTCCGCGCCCAGTGGGTGTACGACACGTTGCCCAACGGGAAGGGCAAGCTCACCTCCACCGTCCGCTGGGTCAGCGGCAACCTATACATCTCCCGGGTCGACGCCTACGACACGTACGGCCGGCCCACCTCCAACTCCATCGTGCTGCCGACCACCGAGTCGAACCTGTGCGCGGCCGCCAGCCCCAACACGTGCACCTACACCACCACGACCAGCTACCGGGCCAACGGCCAGCCCTACCAGGTCACCATGCCCGCGGCCGCCGACCTCCCCTCCGAGAAGCTCACCATCGGCTACACCGACGTCGGTGACCCGGGCAGCTTGCTGTCGGCATCCCAGATCTACGTCGACACCGCCACCTACGACAAGCTCGGCCAGCTCACCCAACGCCTCCTCGGCCAATACGGCTCACGGGTCGCCATCACCTCGAACATTGACGAACCCACCCGCAGACTTACCAGCACCAATATCGTCCCCGAACTCAAAGCCGAAGCAGCCAACTACAACTACGCCTACGACCCTGCCGGCAACATCACCGAAATCCACGACACCCCCAAGAGCGGCGTCGCCGACCACCAGTGCTACACCGTGGACTACCTGCGCCGCATGACCGAAGCCTGGACCCCGGAAACCGGCAGCTGCACCACGAAGCCGGCCGCCTGGACCCAGATTGACGGCTCCGCGTACCCGTACTGGCACACCTGGACCCTCAACCCGGACGGCAACCGCAAAACCGAACTCCGCCACGGTGCCACGAACACCACCTACACCTACACCTACCCTGCGGCGGGCGCAGCCAGGCCGCATGCCGCCACGAACGTGACCGCCAGCGGTGGTGCCACCTGGTCCCGCAACTACACCTACGACAACGCTGGCAACACCAAAACCCGACCCACCAACACCGGCGCCACCCAAACCCTCACCTGGGACCGCGAAGGAAAGGTTCTCAGCTCCACCGACTCCGCCACCACCAGCTACATCTACGACGCCGACGGCAACCGACTCATCCGCACCGATCCCACCGGCAAAACCCTCTACCTCCCCGGCGGCACCGAAGTCCGCTACACCACCAGCACCACCGCCAAGACCGCCACCCGCTACTACACCCACGCCGGCCAACCCATCGCCATTCGGACCGCAGCTAGCCTCAGCTGGATCACCAGCGACCACCACGGCACCGCCGAACTCACCATCAACGCCACCACCCTCGCCATCGCCAAACGCCGTATGCTCCCCTACGGTGAACAACGCGGCACCACCACGGGCACCTGGGCCACCGGTATGGACAAGGGCTTCGTCGGCGGAACCCAAGACCCCACTGGCCTCACGCACCTCGGCGCCCGCGAGTACGATCCCTTCATCGGACGATTCCTCAGCATCGACCCTGTCATGGATATGGCTGACCCCCAACAATGGAACGGTTACACGTATTCGAACAGCAACACGGCCACATTCAGTGATCCCAGTGGCCTCATCGACACCGACTGCCTAACCGTCGCGAGCTGCCCGGACTATCAGGTCGGAAACGAGGAGGGCAACCGCGAGAACAAGGCCCAAAACCCGACGTGCTGGCCCCGGTGCTCTGGCTCTAGGGATCTGACCAAGCCGCGCCACCTGACGCGCCCAGCGCCGAACAAACTGCATTGCTATAACTGCAATACGACCCTCTGGGAGCCAAATCCTATTCTGTTTCCCGTGCCGGCTGATCCTCGGCAGTGTCTGGGTCCCACGGTCGCTTTGGGTTGCCCCGTCAGTGGTGGATACCGAAACGACTGCGGCCAACTGCTGCCTGACTTCAACTCTGCCACGGCGCCGTGTCACAACTCGGCTCCAGAACCTGAGTCGATAGACGAACCTTTTGGAACGATCAATATCTGCCTCGGTGTCGGGGCCATCATGGGGGGCGCCGCCTCGTTGGAGGGATGCCTGGAATTCGACGACGTTGGCTGGGGACTCGGTGGCGGGTACAAGCTCGGTGCGGGGCCGAGTGCCGGCGCTGATGTCACGCTCGGAGTCAACTACTCGAATCAGCGAATTGGGCAGAAGGGTGGCTGCAATCCGTATGCCCAAGTCGCGGCCGGTGAGGGCCTCGTGGGTTCCATAAGCGGGGAGAGTGACTTCAAGGGGAACTACCAGGGCGGAGCCGCATTAGGCGTCGGTGCGGAGTTCACGCCTGTGCCACCCTTCGCTTACGCGGTTAGTGGCGGTATGTCATGCTCGGACGCATTCTACCTTTACCACTACTAATAAGGGGTGACCTGCAGTGAATCATCGAGCGGCACAATCAGAGATCCGACAGAGCGGGAGGTGGCGGGCCGCTGTTCTCGGACTCCGAATCGGATTGCTGACCCTTCCGCTCCTGGTCGCGTTGATGCTGCTCGTGCGACTGGGAGGGGAAGAGGTGATCGAACCGCTCGTCCTCGTGCTCCTTCCGCTCGCTGTCATGTCAATCCTTGTGGGATGGGTGGGTACCCTGCTCCTCGTTCGCAGCACCAGCCGTTATACAGGGGCGAGTACGGGACGTGTCGATCCTGCTCGTGCCTGGGAGCTAGTGCAGGCGGTGATGTCCGACCTCTTCAACCTCCGCAAGTGGTAGGGGATTAGGGGCTCGCCTTCAAGGCGATGACATCGCCGTGTATCTCCCTACGACGTGCACTTTCCATGGAATTTCTAGGCGAGGACCTCTTGGGCATGTGGCGCTGCCGAATTCTCCACCGTGCCCCGGAGGTCCTCGGGCACAGACTCTCGCCTCCTGCAGATCCGGTAGGCCGTGTCACCTACCTGATGGCCGATCAGAAGATTGCGAGACACCGTCACACCCCCAGGCCACCCGCCGTGACGGTCGAAGCGGGCTTTATGCCCAACGTGCTGATCTACGGCTGACGAGCACAGCGTTTGTCGGTTCCGACCGGCGCACCCCAGGCAGGCTCCAGGGGAGATGCAGGTCGTCAGCCTGCGAACGCGGATCGAGCAGCGTCTTAGGAAACCGTTGCTCTATCCCCTGAGCTACGAGGGCGCGAGCGCTCAGTCTAGCGACCTGCCCGTCGAGCCGGGATGTCAGGGAGTGGCCCGCGTTGACCTGCGTCGTCCCGCTCGGCCGGGCCTGGGCAATGACCACAGCTGGCCCACCCGAGGCGCCTACGGCCCGGCTGTCAGGTCCGGATGGTCACCTCACCCGACCACTCCCACCAGCGCAGGCCCGGTCAACAAGCCAGCCGAAGCTTGAGTCGCATTGGGGGACAAATCTCGATATTTTTCGCGGCTCGCTTGCCAGACTGGCCGTGTGCCGAGGCAGGTAGATCCGATGCGACCGGACCGGATGCCGCGAGGGGTGTGGCGGGTACGGGAAGGCACCCGCGTCTCCACCACCGAACTCATCTTCGACCTCGTCTTCGTCTTCGCGTTCATTCAGGTCACGACGCTGATGGCCAACAACTTCACCGGCCGAGGTGTGGTCCGCGGGGTGCTCGTGCTGGCCGTGCTGTGGTCTGCCTGGTCGGTGTCTGCCTGGCTCACCACCCGGGTGCGAGCCGACTTCGGCGTGGTGCGGGTCGGCTTTCTCACGGTGATGGCGGTGTTGTTCCTGCTCGCGGTGACTGCCGCCGAGGCGTTCACCGACCTTCCCGGCGGCCTGAACGGGCCGCCGGTGTTCGCCGTGTGCTATCTCATCGTGCGCTCGCTGCTGCTGGCGTTGCGCTGGTACTGCCTGCCAACGACGCGCGGCCTGCAGATGGCGGTGCTCGGGGCGTCGATGCTGGCCGGGCCTGGTCTCATTCTGGCCGCCGCGTTCGTACCGCAGTGGATCTTCGACCGCGCCGAGCAGATCAACCTGGCCCAGATCGGGCTGTGGGTGCTCGCCGTCGTGATCGACTACCTGATCGGAATCGGTCTGCCACTACCGCAACGCCGAATCTTCTCCGCCTCCCATTGGGCCGAGCGGCACTCACTGATCATCATCATCGCCCTCGGCGAGTCGGTCATCTCGGTCGGTCTGGCCGGCTCCCGCCTGCCCGCGTCCTGGCCGCTGTTGTTGTCCTCCCTGCTCGGCGTCGCTCTCGCCGCGGCCCTTGCCTGGATCTACTTCGACGTCGTGGCTCTCGCCGGTGAGCAGTCCCTGCAACACTGCCCGCCCGAGCAGCGGCCCAAGCTCGCCCGCGACGCCTACACCTACCTGCACCTGCCGATGATCGTCGGCATCATCATCCTCGCCCTTGGGCTGAAGAAGGAGCTGGGCTACGGGTCACCCGAGAGCTACCGCCCGGAAACGGCGCTGCCCGGCGTCGCCCTCTACGCCCTCTACGGTGGCGTTGTGCTCTTCCTGCTCGCCCAGGTCGGCTTCCAATTGCGAGTGGCGCGCCTGGTGACCACGATCATCTGGCCTCGCGTCTCCGCCGCGGCGTTGCTCGTCGGGCTGACCCTGATCGTCAGACGGATGCCGGCGCTGGACGTACTGGCCATCCTCGCCGCGATCTGCCTCACGGTGATCATCGTCGAGGTCGCGGTTGCGGGTGGGCAGCGCCGCCGGCTACGCGAGGTCGCCCTCCTGGAGGTGCCGGAGGCCACCCGACAGCAGCTTGCCGGGCCGAGCACGTCCTGACAGCGCCAGCATCTGCTCGATCGCCCCAGCCGGGTGGGCGCGCCCCGATCAAGCAACGGCGACAGCACTGGGCCAGGGCGGGAGGCGCCCGCGATGAACGGGCTGTGCCACGATCGGCCTTCGTGCCCGCACGGTCGCGCCTCCCGTCTTCACCGCCCCTTGGTGCGTGCCAGCACGGCACGACGGTCAGCGGTCGGCCTGGCTGGGCGGCGAGCCCGCCAGCGGTGTGCTGTCCTCGTACCGGACCTCGTAGACGCGCTCGGCGAACTTCCAGCCGTCGCCGGTGCGCTGGTAGCGGTCGTGGTAGATGGCGTAGTTCAGCCCTTGGCGGCCGTCGCGGGTGCGCCCGAGCTCCGACATGTACGCGCGGCCGGATGCGGTGTCGCCGTCAAGAGCGATCGTGCCCGGGTGTGTGTTCTGCACCAGGAAGTCAACGAAATCCGGTACCCGCTCGCCCCAGGCGCGGATCTCCGCCTGGCCGATGAGCTCGGCCGGGATGTTGGGCATCCGCAGCGCGCCGTCCGGGGTGAACAGCGACGCGAGGCGGTCGTAGTCGCGCATCATCACCGCGTCGGTGAACTCTCCGCGCAGCGCCTCGATCTCGACGCGATCCGCGATGGTCTGAAAGTCACTCATTGGTTTCTCCTTTGTCACATCGAACAGGTCACGGCTGCACGGACCGGCTTGTTGGTCGAGCCATGCCAGCAGCGGCGGTCAGACGGCGCGCCGGGTCAGCCGGTGAAGGACTCGGGGCCGAAACGGCCCCATGCGAGGAAGGCGGCCAGGGCGAGATAGACCAGGTCGGGCACTCTCGCCACGGCGGAGGCGCACGGCCGCCGCGCCGACGAACAGCAACGCCACACAGGTAGCGGTCATGGGCACCAGGACCGGCGCGATGTCGAGTACGGAACTGCTCGGCGGTCGCGCGGCCGATCCCCTTGTTCGCTCCCGTGATCAGCGCGATCTTCCGGTGTGTGGTGTGCGCATCCATACCAGCCTCCCGCTCGTGGAGTTTCGCCGCGTGCATCGTTCGCGCGGCCTCCTGTCGAACATGGAGATGCCGGCGACCCGATCCGTGTGACAGCGCGGTCATGTGGCGCGCGCCACCGATCGCGGGGCGTCAGCTCGTCGTGTTGACCGACAGGGCGGCCCGGCCTCGTGCCAGCCGCTTTCCTTCTCGCGCTTCGTTGAGTATCGATTCGTCGGTGTGTCGGCGGGTGTCCGTGCGGCCACAAAGGCAGAATTGAGGCCTTGGCGTAAGGATGAGGTGTTCCGCTCGGAGGTGTCCGTTGTCGTGGTGTCGAGGCCGACTGGCTCGGTGGACGCTGCACGGGGCATTCCTGGTTGGCGGCGCGTTTGTCATGTGGGGCGTGCACGAAGCGGTGGTGGAGGACGCGGCTCATGCTGTCGAGCCGGCCCAGCCTTGCTCGCTCGGTCAGCTGCTCGACGCCGGCGGATCGATTCTCGGCGGTCCCGTGATCACGACGCCTTCCGCCGCACCCGCTGGTTCGCCCACCGACGGTCAACCAGCCCTCGCCGGCGCTGAGGTGACGGTTGCGAACCTGGGCCAGGCGCTGACAGCCGTGGCGACACCGGCACGAACACCTACCGGCAAGCCGTTGGCGGGGGCGGAGGCACACCAAGCGGAGGATGCCGCGGCAGCTTCGGGCGTGGCGAGGGACGCCGAGGCGCTCATCCCGGTGACGCGTCCGGTCGTGGACCTGACGTCGCCGCTGGTGGAAAAGATCGCCGAGACGCGGCTGTTGGAGCCGGTCGGGGAGGTCGTCTGGCCGGTGGCGGAGCCGATCGTTGACGTGCTGCCTCCCGCCTTGGCCCCGGTGCTCGAACTGACCCAGCCGATCATCGGCGCACCCGCTGCGACTCCGGCTTCTCCCGGCGCTCCGGTCGACGGCGCGCCGACTCCGGTCCGGGACGCGTCGACGGCCGCCACCCCTGCCGCGATCGCCCGCCCTACGCTGCCGGTCGTCGTTGTCGACCCGCAAGCCCCGTCACCGGAAGTTCCGTCCAAGCTGGCAGGCCGCGATGAGGTGCCAGCGGGCATCGGCGAGGTGGTGCAGGCGCCCTGGCCGGGCGAGCCGAGGGGAACCGCCGGTGAGACGCCTGCCGCCCCGGCCAGCACCGCCGGAACCGGCTCCGCCGTCGCCGGGACGGGCATCCCCGCGGACGCGTCACCTCGTTCCTGGTCTCCAGACCTGCACCTCGTCGGCTCCCGCCTCGGCCAGTGCGACAAGCTGGCGCACCGGTCGAGCCAACCGGACACCAGACCCGCCTGAGAATCCCGGCCGCCCGGGCGAACGGCGGAACGGCACGGCTGGTGTGCACGGCGCGGCCTGCCCGGGCAGGTCCGGTGCCGGTTTCCCACCCGCCGGATGAGCACAGCCGCGATGCCCGGTGATGCCGCTGGCAGGAGGCGCAATCGTCGCTGCCGTCTGCGGCCCGGTACCCGCCCGCATGGCCACGCCTGACCCTGGCTGGCGCCGTCCCTGGCCACCCGTCCGCGGTTGCCAGCGGGGCCGGCCGAAGAGCAAGGACGTACCCGCCCGAGCCAGAGCGCGCATGAAACCCGCAACGACCGCCGTCCGGTGACCGGTCACGCCCACTATCAGGAGAGGTCCGTGAGCAACACGCCGCCCGTTTGCCGTGCCCGATGGGGAGACATCCCCGAGATCGTCGATCTTGTCGTCGGCCCCTTCGCCGAGAGCGCCGTCGGCGCGTGGCTCGTACCCGAGGGACGACGCCGACGTGACGTGCTCGCCGCGGTCATCCGCGTCTGGACCGAGCACGCTCTGCTCTTCGGCGAGGCCTACCTCCTGCAGGATCATTCCGCCGCCGCCGTGTGGCTGCACCGGTACGGTCCCGTCCCACCGCCGAAGGGCTATGGGGAGCGGCTCGCCGTCGCCTGCGGCGACTACCTGGACCGATTCCTTCACCTCGACGACGTCCTGCGCGCCCACCGGCCCGCCGATCCCCACAACCACCTGGCGTTCTTCAGCGTGGCATCCGTTCCCCACCGGACCAGGCGCGCCGCCACCCTGCTCGCCACCAGCAACGTCCGCATGGGCCACGCTCTGCTCCCCACCTACGCCGAGGCGACAACCACTGCCGAGCTGGACCTGTACACCCGGCACGGCTACGTCCCCCACGAACCATTCAGCCTCCCCGGCGGCACCACCACCTACCCCATGTGGCGCTTCCCGGGACAGCGGAAACCCGGGCGCCGTTCATCCGCCAGAGCCAGGCATCCGGACCAGCCCGTCCGCACCCGCCCGCTGAATGAGCGCTCCATCCGGGTCATCCTCGACACATCCGCGATGCTCGCGTTCGCCAACGGCTCGATCGCCGTGGGCGAAGCGATCGCGGCGGTTGCCGACGAGGGCTGCCTCTTCGGGCTACCCGTGATGTGCCTGGCTGAGGCATCCAGGTCCGGGGCTGACCTCACCCGGCTGGACCTCCTGGTCAACCATCCGGCTGCGGCGGTGCTGACCGTTGATCCGTTCAACTGGAGGGCGCTCGCCGTCAGCTGCCGCGAGACCGGCCAGCTCGACACAGCGGCCGCGCTGCTCGCCGCCGCCGACCACGACTGCGCCATCCTGAGCGCACACACCTGATCCCGAGCACAGCAACTGGCCATGGCGACCGGCGAGCGCCGAGGATTCCGGTCCCGTGTCCACCGCTGCTCGCCGGCGGGCCGAAGCACGGCGGACGCCGATCGGCTTCCGCGCGGGTGGGAACGGGTTCAGCTCGAACTGGCGGGCTGGTCGGCGTAGACGCCCTGCAGCATTCCGGTGGCCTGCCCGATCTCGATGAGATAGCCGTCGGGGTCGCGCAGGTAGCAGCGGAGCTCGGCCTTGCGGTCGAGCGGTTCGGTCAGGAACTGCGCGCCCCTGGCTCGGGCGTCGGCGTAGAAGGCGCCGATGTCGGCCACCCGGACGTTGAGGAACGCGGACACCGGGTCGCCCGGCTCGGGTGGGGTCAGCGTGATGTCGGGCTTGTCCGGGGTGGGTCCACCGCCGGGGTTCATGATGAGCCAGCTGTTGGCGATCTTGACGATTGTCGGGTTCTCGGCCAGGACCACCTGCCCACCGAAGATGTCGGCGTAGAACTTCCGCGAGACCGCGATGTCCCGGACGGTCAGGAAGTGCGTGACAACCAGCCCTTGCCGTGGCGCGGGAAGGTCGTCGCGATCCACCATCGGTGTCTCCTCACGGTTGCCGGCCTGCCGGCCCGGTGCTCTCCGCCAGCCTTCCAGCTTCGCCGCGGCCACGTGGGCGCTCTCCGGAACTTCGACCAGATTCGACCGCGTGACGCCGATCGGCTGCTGACCCGTCGTCCGGGCCCCCGGCCACTCGATCGCTGTTACGCTCCGCGAGGGAGGACTGCGTAGCGTCACGTTCCGGACTCGCGGCTCGCGGAGGGTGTCACCGTCGGTACCCTGCTAGTCCTGGCCTGCCCGCGACGACATGGTGGTTGTTGATGAACGATCTTCGAGTGGTGGCGTTCGATCTGGACGACACGCTGGCGGTATCCAAGTCGCAGATCGATCGTCGGATGGCGGAACTCCTCGGCCACCTGCTCACCGAGGTGGACGTCCTGATCATCTCCGGTGGCCGGTTCGAGCAGTTCGAGGCGCAGGTGCTGGCCCACCTCGAGCTGACCGAGGAGCAGTTGGTCCGGTTGCACCTGATGCCGACCTGCGGCACCCGTTACTACCGGTGGCAGGACGGTGACTGGCGGCTGGTCTACGCCGAGGACCTCAGCGAGGCGGACAAGGCCCGGATCGTCGCGGCGCTCACCGAGTCGGCGCAGGCGCTCGGCCTCTGGGAGGACCGGACCTGGGGCGACATCATCGAGGACCGGGGCAGCCAGATCACGTTCTCCGCGCTCGGCCAGTCCGCCCCGCCGGCCGAGAAGTACGGCTGGGACCCGGACGGCAGCAAGAAGAAGCGGCTCCGGGACGCGGTCGCCGAGCAGCTGCCCGACCTGGAGGTACGCGGCGGCGGCTCCACCTCGATCGACGTCACCCGCAAGGGCGTGGACAAGGCGTACGGCATGCGCAAGCTGCTGGAGTGCCTGGACCTGAAGCACGACAACGTGCTCTTCGTCGGTGACCGGCTGGACCACGGCGGCAACGACTACCCGGTCAAGGCGATGGGCATCCAGTGCCACGCCGTCACCTGCTGGCAGGAGACGGCCGACTACGTGCAGGTGCTCGTCGACGACCTGGTCCGGCGGCACGCCCAGCGGGCGTAACCGCCGAGCCCGGAAGCGGGGCCCAGCGTGTGCTGAGACCCCGCTTCCCGGGCACCTCAGAGCGCGGCGCGGATCGCCTCGGCGAGGGTGGTCGGGGTGCGGCCGAGCAGCTTCGCCAGGTCGTCACCGACCTGCAGGTCGCCCTGGCCGAGACCGCGGTCGCCGTCGGCGAGCACGGCCGCGTACCCCTCGGGCATGCCGGCCGCGACCAGCAGTTCGGTCAGCTTGTCGACCGGCAGGTCGAGGTACGACACGGTGTTGCCGCTCTGCCGGGAGACCTCGGCGGCCAGCTCGGTCATGGTGAACGGCGCGCCGCCCAGTTCGTACACCCGGTTGGTGTGTCCCTCGGTGGTGAGGACGATCGCGGCGGCCTCGGCGTAGTCGGCGCGGGTGGCGGCGCTGACCCGGCCGTCGCCCGCCGCGCCCGCGACCCCGTGCTGGAGGTACGTGGGGAGCTGGCCGGTGTAGTTCTCCAGGTACCAGCTGTTGCGCAGGAAGACGTGGGGCAGGCCGGAGTCCAGGATCAGCTGCTCGGTCGCCTTGTGCTCGGCGGCGAGCACCAGGCTGGAGGTGTCCGCCTTGGCGATGCTGGTGTAGACGACCAGCCCGACACCGGCCGCCTTGGCGGCGGTGATGACGTTGCCGTGTTGCAGCACCCGGCGGCCGACCTCGCTGCCGGAGACGAACATCAGCTTCTCCGCGCCGGCGAAGGCGGCCTGCATCGACTCGGCGTCGTCGTAGTCGGCGCGCTGGGTGACCACGCCGCGCTCGGCGAGGCCGGCCAGCCGGTCGACGTCGCGGCCGAGGGCCACGATCTGGTCGGCCGGTACGCCCCGGTCGAGCAGCGACTGGACGATCAGGCGGCCGAGGTGGCCGGTGGCGCCGGTGACGACGATGGACATGGGAACCCCCTGTGTGTGCTGAGAACACTGTCTTCGCACAGCAACGGGAACATCGCAGCCTTACTTCCCGTTGGAGAGTAGGCACCTTGAAGTTCGGTACGCACTGAGAGAGAGTGAAGCCGTGCAGGCGGACCCGTTCAACCGGAACTGCGGCAGTCGGAAGGTCCTCGACCGGATCGGCGATCGCTGGAGCGTGCTGATCGTGCTCACCCTCGCCGGCGGGGAGCGGCGCTACGGCGAGCTGGCCGAGCGGATCGACGGGATCAGCCAGAAGATGCTCACCCAGACCCTGCGCGGGCTGGAGCGCGACGGCATCGTCACCCGTACCGTGCAGGCCAGCGTGCCGCCTCGGGTCGACTACGCGCTCACCGACCTCGGTCGCAGCCTGCTCGACCTGGTTGCCGGCCTGGAGGCGTGGGCCACCACCCACCTCGACGAGGTGGAGGCCGCCCGGGCCCGCTACGACGCCCGCTGAGAGTTCCGGAACCGGCGCACCCTGGCGCGATCGACGTCGATGGGATAGGAACAGGACCGTCCGACGGGAGAGCGCTCTCACGGCTCTCCCGGTCGATCCCCACCCCACCACCGACAGGGCAGGCAGATGAGACCACTCGATCCCTCCCGCCGCCGCTTCCTCACCCTCACCGCCGCGTCGGCCGCGTCGCTCACCGCCCTCGGGCTCCCGGCGCTGCCGGCCGCCGCGGCGCCCGACCATCCCGACCACGCCGAGCCCGATTTCGGACCGAACGTCTTCGTGTACGACCCGACCACCCCGACCGCCGAGATCCAGTCCACCCTGGACCGCCTCTTCGCCGTGCAGGAACGCAACGAGATGGGCGCCGACCGGTACGCCGTGCTGTTCAAGCCCGGCCGGTACGAGGTGACCGCGACGCTCGGCTACTACACGACCGTCGCCGGCCTCGGTGCCCACCCCGACGACGTGGAGGTCCACGGCGCGGTACGCGTGATCGGCCAGCCCGACCCGAACTCGCCGGCCGGGATCTCCGCCCTCACCAACTTCTGGCGCTCGGTGGAGAACCTCGCCGTCACCCCGACCGACTGGTCGAACCAATGGGCGGTCTCCCAGGCGTCCCCGATGCGCCGCGTGCACATCAAGGGCATCCTCTGGCTGGAGCCGGGCAACGGCGGCTACTCCAGCGGCGGGTACATCGCCGACTCCAAGATCGACGGCATCACCATCAACGGCTCCCAGCAGCAGTGGCTGACCCGGGACAGCGAACTCGGCGGCGACTGGACCAACGGGGTCTGGAACCAGGTCTTCTCCGGCGTGCTCGGCGCGCCCGCGCAGGGCTTCCCGAACCCGCCGTACACCACCCTGCCCACCAGCCCGGTGACCCGGGAGAAGCCGTACCTCTTCGTCGACCGCGCGGGCCGCTGGCGGATGGCCGTACCCGGGCTCCGGCACGACACCGCCGGCACCACCTGGGGCGCGGGCGCCGGGCCGGTGCCGTCGCTGCCGCTGTCCGCCTTCTTCATCGCCAAGCCCACCGACTCCGCGCGGCGGATCAACCAGGAGCTGTCCCGGGGCCGCCACCTGCTGCTCACCCCGGGCGTCTACCAACTCGACCGGGCGCTGCGGGTCACGCACCCGGACACCGTCGTGCTCGGCCTCGGCATGCCCAGCCTCGCCCCGACCACCGGCGACGCGGCCCTGCGCATCGAGGACGTGGACGGCGTACGCGTCGCCGGGGTGCTGGTCGACGCCGGGCCGGTCGAGTCGGCGGTGCTGGTCGAGGTGGGCAGGCGGAACAGCGACCGGTCGCACGCCACCAACCCGATCTCACTCCAGGACGTCTTCTTCCGGATCGGCGGTCCCTCGGCCGGCAAGGCGGCCACCAGCCTGGTGGTGAACAGCCGGCACACCCTGATCGACAACATCTGGGCCTGGCGCGGCGACCACGGGAAGGCGGGCACCATCGGCTGGAGCGTCAACACCGCCGGCACCGGCGTGGTGGTCAACGGCGACGACGTGACCGCGTACGGGCTCTTCGTGGAGCACTACCAGCGGTGGCAGACCGTCTGGAACGGCGAGCGCGGCCGAACCGTGTTCTACCAGAGCGAACTGCCGTACGACCCGCCGAGCCAGGCCGCCTGGCACAGCCCGACCGGCAACGGCTGGGCGTCGTATCACGTCGCCGACCACGTCCGCGCGCACGAGGCCTGGGGGCTGGGCGTCTACTCCTACTTCAACCAGGACGTGGACATCCGCTGCGACAGGGCGATCGAGGCGCCGCGCCGGGCCGGCGTGCGGTTCCACGACGCGATCACCGTCTTCCTCGACGGCAGCGGCGGCATCGAGCGCACCGTCAACGAGGCCGGCACCCCGGTCGTCGGCTCGTACGGCACCAGCCCGGTGGTCAGTTACCCGTGAGCCGGGCGCGGGCGCGGCGCACCCGGTGATGTAACAAAATTTCGCCGGAAGGCGCGGCGCCCGCTCCACCGTGCGTGGACGCCGTACCGCCCATAGGCTCCGATGAGTATCGAGGACTGGCACGTCGCGGCCACCCACGACGGGTGTCGGACGCGATCGAGGGGGCGTGTCCGACGCCGGCCGTGGCCGGTCGTCCAGTGCCGGCCGGCGGGCGTCAAGCGGTGAGCTGCTCGGCGCTGCTGACGACCTGGTCGATCAGGCCATACTCGCGGGCCTCCTCGGCGGTGAACCAGCGGTCCCGGTCCCAGTCGCGCTGGATCTCCGTCAACGTGCGCCCGCTGTGCCGGCCGATCAACTCCTGCATGGTCCGCTTCACGTGCAGCATGTTCTCCGCCTGGATGGTGATGTCGGCGACCGTGCCGCCGAACCCGCCGGACGGCTGGTGCATCATGATCCGCGAGTGGGGCAGGGCGAACCGCTTCCCGGCCGCGCCGGCGCAGAGCAGGAACTGCCCCATCGAGCCGGCCATCCCGAGCGCCAGCGTCGCCACGTCGTTCTTGACGTACTGCATCGTGTCGTAGACGGCCATCCCGGCGCTGACCGAGCCGCCCGGCGAGTTGATGTAGAGGAAGATGTCCCGTTCCGGGTCCTCGGCGGCGAGCAGCAGGATCTGCGCCGAGATCTGGTTGGCCGAGGCGTCGGTGACCTCGGTGCCGAGGAAGATGATGCGCTCCTTGAGCAGCCGCTCGAAGACCCGGTCGCCGAAGGACGGTTGTCCCTCGTCAAGCATCCAGATGCCGTACCCCATGACCTGACCACCCTCCGTGCCACCGGCGGGCGACGAACCGCCCCGGGAACCGGCGGCCTCCAGCGTCCAGCGGACGGTGGCCGGAGGCCCAGGGTTTCTGCCCCCGGCAGATCCGCCGTGGGCAGAACCGGCCGAAGCTAGGCGGCGGTCAGCCGCCGCCGGCCGGACCGGACCCGCCGCCTGGCCAGCGTCGCCGAGGTACGCGGACGACGGCGGGCCTCGGCCGGGGTGGGGATCAGCCAGATCCGGGTGCCGGACCCGACGGTCATCGGCGCCGGGTGGCCGAGGCCCGCGCCGTTGAGCGGGAGCGCGGTCTCGGGCAGCCCCAGCGACCCGCCGAGGAGCGGCGCCGCCAGGGCGGGACGCCGGGCGTGCAGCCGGGGCCCACCCCCCACGCGCAGGTGGGGGCCGGTGCGGGGGCCGTGCGCGGCCGGCACCCGGTCCAGCCGGGCCAGCGCCACACCCGAGGTCACCGGCGTCCGCCGCTCGACCCGCCGCAGCTCGTCGCGGGCCTCCTCGAGCAGGTCGGAGAGGTGGATCCCGAGGGCCCGGCAGATGGCCGCCAGCACCTCCGAGGAGGCCTCCTTGCGGCCGCGCTCCACCTCCGAGAGGTACGGCAGCGACACCCCGGCCGCCTGGGCGACCTCGCGCAGCGTGCGGCCCTGCCGCAGCCGTACCCGGCGGAGCACCCCGCCGATCACCCGTCGCAGCAACGACATGCGGGCCTCCTCGCGGTCGTCGTACCGGGACGTCCCCATCATGCCCCGTCCGGCGGCCCGCCAGCGCACGTGGGCGTCCACGGCGACCCGAGAGGCCGGGACGCGCCGCAACCGATATCTTGTGCTCGTGCAGGCGACGGTGGCGGGGCGGGACCGACGGTGATCCATTTTCCCGCGCAACGGCGGGGGCCGCTGAGCGCGCTCAGTCTGCGCCTGCTCGCCGCCCTAGGCCTGGTCTTCGCCGTGGTGGCCGCGGTCTGGCTGGACCGCGACGGCTACCGCGACGTCAACGAGGACGGGCTCAGCCTCCTCGACTGCTTCTACTACGCGGTGGTCTCGCTCTCCACCACCGGCTACGGCGACATCACCCCGGGCACCCCCTCGGCGCGCCTGGTCAACGTCCTGTTCGTCACCCCCGCCCGGGTGCTCTTCCTGATCATCCTGGTCGGCACCACCCTGGAAGTCCTGACCGAGCAGTACCGGACCGGCCGTCGCCTGTCGCGGTGGAGGAGGACCGTGAAGGACCACGTGATCATCTGCGGCTACGGCACCAAGGGCCGGAGCGCCGTGTCCGCGCTGCTGGAGAACGGCACGGACAGGTCCCGGATCGTGGTGGTGGAGCGGAACGCCGCCGCGCTGCGGCAGGCCACCTCGGCGGGCCTGGTCGCCATCGAGGGTTCGGCGACCCGTTCGTCCGTGCTGGAGGAGGCGCACATCCGGACGGCCCGAGCGGTGATCATCGCGACCGACAGCGACGACGCCTCGGTGCTGGTGGCCCTGACCGTCCGGCAGCTCACCGCCGGCCAGGTCCGGATCATCGCGGCGGTGCGCGAGGCGGAGAACGCGCCGCTGCTCAAGCAGAGCGGCGCGCACCACGTGATCGTCTCCTCGGCGACCGCCGGCCGGCTGCTCGGCCTCTCCACCTCCGCCCCGCCGCTGATCGACGTGGTGGAGGACCTGCTCACCCCGGGGCAGGGCATGGCGCTGGCCATGCGCTCGGCGGAGCGCGACGAGGTGGGCAGGTCGCCGCGCGAGCTGGACTCGCTGGTGATCGCGCTGGTCCGGCGGGGCCGGGTGGTAACGCTCACCGATCGGGCCGGCGCGGAGATCGAGACCGGCGACATGGTCGTGTACGTCCGCGACGACCGCCCGCAGGCGACGGCCGCCACCCACTGATCAGGTGAACGGTCGGACATCCACGAACAACCACTTGGATCTTTATCTTTCCGTGGTTGCTTGCTAGCGTTTGGCCGCTTGGAACTGCCAACGGAGGCGCGGCAACCAATCGGGTCGCCGGCGCCACTTCCTTGGCCCGGGCACGGGGGATTCACTGTCACGCGAGCTCATTGACCTCGTGTGTCTCGTTCGCGACCTCCCAGGTGCCGTGCCAGGACGGCAGTTTCGAGTGCCTCGGTAACCAAACGACGGGATAACTAGTGGCTCAAGAGGCAGAAACTGCAGGAACCCGACGGCGGCGAGCGGCCGGAATCCTGGCCGGCATCGCACTCGGCGGCGCGGCGGTCGTCGCGCCGGGCACCGCCGTCCAGGCGGCCCCGGCCGGCGGAGCGTCCGACGCGCGCACCGTCCAAGCCGAACGGCCGACGAAGCTGCCGCACTTCCGGGAGGGGAAGTTCACCCCGCCCGCCCCGGGCGCGTACGGCCCCCGGTTCCAGTCGAAGGGCACGGGCGCGACTCCGCGGATCGTCGGTGGCACCACCGTCAGCGCGGCGGACCACCCCTACATCGTCGGTGTCGTCACCTACCTCGACACCGGCATCGGCTGGTGCACCGGCACCGTCGTCGCCCCCAACAAGGTGCTGACGGCGGCGCACTGCACCGCTGACGGAGCGGGCACGACCCGGGTCATCGCCGGGCACGACCAGCTTCTCGACGCCAACGGCAACATCATCACCACCGCCGGCTACGTCGCGGAGGTCGGTTCCACCTGGACCCACCAGGGCTGGAACATCGCCGCGCAGTACGACCAGACAGCTGACACGATCCTCGACGACGTCTCGGTCCTCACCCTCAAGAAGGACCTGCCGGTCGAGTACACGCCGATCACCTTCAGCGCGCAGGGCGAGACGGCGTACACGGCCGGCGACATGGCGGACATCGTCGGGTACGGCGTCACCAGCTCGGACGAGAACGTCGACCCGGGCGACACCCGGCTGCGCAGGGCGTCGGTGCCGATCCAGACCGACACCTACTGTGCCGCCGACGCCAACCAGGCCGGCATCGGGTACGACGCCAACCGGATGCTCTGCGCCGGGAACGGCACGCCCACCACGCCGTCCGCCGACACCTGCGGCGGCGACTCCGGCGGCCCGCTGCTGGTGAACGGCAAGCAGGTCGGCCTCACTGACTGGGGCTACGGCAACTGCGGTGAGCACCCGGGCTTCTACGAGGAGCTGGGCTACTACTCCGACTCGATCAAGGCGGACTTCACCCGGCCGCCGCTGGTCAACGCCGACTGGACCGGCGACGGCCACACCGACCTGATCGCCCGGGACTCGGCCGGCAAGCTGCGGCTCTTCGTGGGCAGCGGGTTCGGCAACGACGGGTACGGCGGCTTCTGGTCGAACGACCGGATCCTCGGCACCGGTTGGGGCAGCTTCAAGCGGGTCTTCCGGGTCTACAACTGGAACGGCGACAACAAGCCGTCGATCATGGTGGTGAACACGGCCAACGAGCTGTGGATCTACAACACCGACGGCGCCGGCAACTTCGCCGGTTCCCCGAAGCTGATCGGCACCGGCTGGGGCAGCTTCACCGCCCTGATGGTGACGAACAACTGGCTGGGCAACAACCGCCCGAGCCTGATGGTCCGCCGGGACAACGGTGACCTCGTCCGCTACACCAGCAACGGCGCGGGCGGCTGGGACAACCCGAAGGGCACCCTGATCGGCACCGGGTACAACTCGTTCAACCTGTTCCTCACCCCCGGCGCCTGGAAGGGTGACGGCCTTGAGGTGCTGATCTGCCGCACCACCACCGGCGACCTGAAGCTTTACCAGTCGGACGGCCAGGGCGGTTGGACCAACCCGAAGGGCACGGTCATCGGCACCGGCTGGGGCGGGTTCAAGAACATCCTCACCCCGGGCGACTGGAACGGCGACAACATGGTGGACATGCTGGGCGTCAACAGCGTCGACGACATGCGCATGTACACCACCGACGGGTACGGCAACTGGATCGACGCCCGCGGCAAGACGATCATGGGCGGCTGGGGCGCCTACAACCTGGTCTTCTGATCGGGATCGCGCCACTGCGTGAACGAAAGGGCCCGCGACCTGTGGTCGCGGGCCCTTTCCGTGGTCGCCGAAGCGTCGACGTCAGCCGATCGTCCAGGTGTCACCGCTGGCCAGGAGTCCGGCGAGCTGCTGCTCCGGGGTCTCGTCGACGCTGGCCTTCGCCGTGGTGACCTGCTCCTGCACCACGCTGTCGTACGACGGGCGGGTCACCGAGCGGAACACGCCGATCGGGGTGTTGCGCAGGTCCGCACCCGGCAGCCGGGACAGCGCGAAGGCGTACGCGGGGTCGGTGACGCCGGCGTCGTGCACCACGATCTCCTCGGCCGGGGTGGCCGCGGTGTCCCGGACCTCCAGCCCGAAGCCGCCCGGCGGGTGGACGACGCAGAACTGCCCGTCCTTGCCGAACGTGATCGGCTGCCCGTGCTCCAGCCGGATCAGGTAGTCGTCCCGGGTGGCCGGCTCCTTGAGCTGGTCGAACGCGCCGTCGTTGAAGATGTTGCAGTTCTGGTAGATCTCCACGAACGCGGAGCCCTGGTGCTCGGCGGCGGCCCGCAGCACCGACTGGAGGTGCTTCCGGTCGGAGTCGATGGTCCGGGCGACGAAGGTGGCCTCCGCGCCGAGCGCCAGCGACAGCGGGTTGAACGGGGCGTCCGCGGAACCGACCGGGGTCGACTTGGTGATCTTGCCGACCTCCGAGGTCGGCGAGTACTGCCCCTTGGTCAGGCCGTAGATCCGGTTGTTGAAGAGCAGGATCTTGAGGTTGACGTTGCGGCGCAGCGCGTGGATCAGGTGGTTGCCGCCGATGGAGAGCGCGTCGCCGTCACCGGTGACCACCCAGACCGACAGGTCCGGTCGGGTCACCGACAGGCCGGTGGCGATCGCCGGGGCGCGGCCGTGGATCGAGTGCATCCCGTAGGTGTTCATGTAGTACGGGAAGCGGGACGAGCAGCCGATGCCCGAGATGAAGACGATGTTCTCCCGGGGGATGTTCAGCTCCGGCATGAAGCCCTGCACGGCCGCCAGGATGGCGTAGTCGCCGCAGCCGGGGCACCAGCGTACCTCCTGGTCGGACTTGAAGTCCTTGGCGGTGAGCTTGAGGGCGATGGGCTCAGACATTCTTCAGGACCTCTTCCAGCATCGTCTCCAGCTCGGCGGCCGTGAACGGCAGGCCGCGGACCTGGTTGTAGCCGATCGCGTCGACCAGGTACTTCGCCCGGATCACGTGGGCGAGCTGGCCGAGGTTCATCTCGGGGATGACCACCCGGTCGTACGCGCGCAGCACCTCGCCGAGGTTGGCCGGCATCGGGGCCAGGTGGCGCAGGTGCGCCTGGGCGATGGAGAGCCCGCGCTGCCGCAGGCCCCGGCAGGCCGCCCCGATCGGGCCGTACGTCGAGCCCCAGCCGAGCACCAGCACCCGGGCGTCGCCGTCCGGGTCCTCCACCTCGACGTCCGGCACCGGGATGGTCTCGATCCGGGCCGCCCGGGTCCGCACCATGAAGTCGTGGTTCGCCGGGTCGTACGAGATGTCGCCGGTCTTGTCGGCCTTCTCCAGGCCGCCGATCCGGTGCTCCAGCCCCGGGGTGCCCGGGATGGCCCACGGCCGGGCCAGGGTCTCCGGGTCCCGCAGGTACGGCAGGAAGGTGGTGCCGTCCTCGCCGTTGGGCCGGGAGGCGAAGTCGACCCGCAGGTCGGGCAGGCTCGCCACGTCCGGCAGCAGCCACGGCTCGGAGCCGTTGGCCACGTAGTTGTCGGACAGCAGGATCACCGGGGTGCGGTAGGTCAGCGCGATCCGGGCCGCCTCCAGGGCGGCGTGGAAGCAGTCCGCCGGGGACTTGGGCGCGATCACCGCGACCGGGGCCTCGCCGTGCCGGCCGTACAGCGCCAGGTTGAGGTCGGCCTGCTCGGTCTTGGTCGGCATGCCGGTGGACGGCCCGGCGCGCTGCACGTCGACGATGACCAGCGGCAGCTCCAGCGCCACGGCCAGGGAGATGGTCTCGCTCTTCAGCGCCACGCCGGGGCCGCTGGTGGTGGTGACCCCGAGCGAGCCGCCGTACGACGCGCCCAGCGCCGCGCCGACCGCGGCGATCTCGTCCTCGGCCTGCATGGTGACCACGCCGAACCGCTTGTGCTTGCTCAGCTCGTGCAGGATGTCCGAGGCCGGGGTGATCGGGTACGCCCCGAGGAAGACCGGCAGCCCGGAGCGGACGCCGGCGGCCACCAGGCCCAGCGACAGCGCCGCGTTGCCGGTGATGTTCCGGTAGGTGCCCGGCACCATGCTGGCCGGCTTGACCTCGTAGCGGACGGAGAAGTCCTCGGTGGTCTCGCCGAAGTTCCACCCGGCCCGGAAGGCGGCCACGTTCGCCGCGACCAGCTCCGGACGGGCCGCGAACTTGCGCTCCAGGAACCGCAGCGTCGACTCGTACGGGCGCGAGTACATCCAGCTCAGCAGGCCGAGCGCGAACATGTTCTTGGCCCGCTCGGCGTCCTTCTTGGACACGTCGTGCGCGGCCAGCGCGCCGATCGTCATCGAGGTCAGCGCGACCGGGTGCACCACGTACCCGGTGAGCGAGCCGTCCTCCAGCGGGCTGGTCGTGTAGCCGACCTTGGCCAGGTTGCGCTTGGTGAACTCGTCGGTGTTGACGATGATGTCCGCGCCGCGCGGAAGCTCGGCCAGGTTGGCCTTGAGCGCCGCCGGGTTCATCGCCACCAGCACGTTGGGCGCGTCGCCGGGGGTCAGGATGTCGTAGTCGGCGAAGTGCACCTGGAAGCTCGACACACCCGGCAGGGTGCCTGCGGGGGCCCGGATCTCGGCCGGGAAGTTGGGCAACGTGGAGATGTCGTTGCCCAGCTGAGCCGTCTCCGAGGTGAACCGGTCACCGGTGAGCTGCATGCCGTCGCCGGAGTCGCCGGCGAACCGGATGACCACCCGGTCCAGTTGACGGATCTGCTTGGTCACGCCCGCACCTCGCTTCGCTCAGCGCCGTCACACGGGCGGCTGAACATGATGGTGACCCCGCCTTGCCCGGCCACGTGCCCTCCTTGACGCGCTGCTGCCGGGAGCCGTCCGTAGCCCGGCCCGGCCCGCTCCATTTCTCACGTCAGAGCCTACGTCGGGCCCTTAGGGCCACCTTGGTGGAGGTCCGACGTATGGGACCCGATCCGCCCGCCGTATGCCCGGTTTTGCGGCGTTTAGTACCGTCACCGTAACTCAGATCACCGCAGGCTCGAAGGGGTCCGGCGGATCACTCCCGGGTGGGGCCGGCGGCCGGACCGACGCCCGTCCGGCGGCGCAGCGAGGTGGTCGCCAGGACCAGCGCGAGCACCACCACGAGGCCGGAGGCGGCGATCAGCACGACGGCGGTCCGAACCGGGCCGAAGCCGTCCTCGTCGGCGGCCCGCCCCGCGTGGGCCAGCACGCCCTCGGAGTCGGCCGCCACGGGCAGGGCCAGCGCGGCGGCGGAGGTGATCCGGAAGCTCATCTGCACCTGCCGGTCCCGCCCGCTGCGCGGCTCCAGCCGGCCGGCGACCGCGCCGGACAGCGGGGCCCGGCGCTGGGCCTCCGGCGTGGCGGCCACCGGCAGCCGCAGGGTGGCGCTGCGCCCCGCCGGCACCGTGCCCAGGTCGCACCGGGTACGGGTCGGGGCGACGGCGGTGCAGCCGGCCGGCGGGTCGGTGGGGGTCACCCCGGCGGGGAGGACCACCTCGACCCGCCCGGCGGCGTCGACCTTGCCGGTGTTGCCCAGGCGTACGGCCAGGGTGGTCGGGTCACCGCCGACGCCGAACAGCACCTCCTCGGCGCGGAGCGCGATCCCGGGCGCCGGCGGTCCGGGCGGGAAGAGGACGGCGAAGCCCTCGTCGTCGGTGGCCGCCCCGCTGACCCCGGGTGCGGTGGCGGTGACCCGGACCGAGCCGCTCAGCGGCATGGACCGCCAGGCGGTGCCCGCGACCCGGATCCGGATCGAGCTGCGGAACCGGGTGCCCGGCGCGGTGGTCCACCCGCCGCATCGGTAGGTGCCGCCACCGGCGGGCGCGCAGCCGGCGGTCCCCGCGTCGGTCAGGCCGGCCGGCAGCGTGTAACCGAGCCGAACCCGCGCCGTGGTGCCGCCGGTGTTGGTCACGGTCACCCGCAGCGTGGTCACCGTGCGGTCCGCGTTCCAGTAGGCCGGGGTGAGCGTGACGTCCTCGGTGGTGACCCGCACGCCGAGCCGGCCGCCGGCTGACTGGCCGGGCGCCGCGGGCGGGGCGGCCGGCGGGGGAGCCGGGGCGGTGGTGGTCGGCGCGGTCGTGGTGGGCCGGGGTTTGCCCGGGGTGGTGGTCGTCGGGGCCGGCGCGGTCGTCGTCGGGGCCGGCGGCGTGCTCGTCGGGGGCGCGCTCTCGGTCGGCGGCGCGGTGGTCGGCGCCGGCTCGGTCGTGGTGGGGCCCCCGGTGGGCGTGCCGTCGGTCGGGTCGCCGCCGGGGTCGGTCGCCGGATCGGTGGCCGCGCGAGCCACGCCGGTCAGTGTGGGCGACGCCGTGGCCCACCCGGGCGCCACCCCGACCGCCGCCGCGAGGCCGGCGGCCAGCGCCGACGCGAGCAGCACGGAGGTACGTCGGTGCCCGGCCCGGCGAGCGGGCCGTACGCGGGGGCGCGTCATCTGTCCTCCGTGAGGCTCACTGGGTTTCATTCTTTCGGCCATAGTTGTCATCGGGCGTTAGGTCAAAAACGAAACAAAGTCGCGCGGACCGCCTGGACGGGCGGAGCGGTAGGCTCCCGACCGTGACCGGTTATCTCGGCTCGTACGCCACCCTCGGTCTCCTGCTGCTCGCCGCCGTGCTCTTCTTCGTCACGGCGTTCTCAGCCAATCGGGTGTTACGTCCTAGCCGTCCGGCTGACCCCTGGGGAAAACGGGCCAGCTACGAGTGCGGCCTCGACCCGGTCGGCGGCGACTGGGCGCAGATGCAGATCAGGTACTACGTCTACGCGTACCTGTACGTGCTCTTCGCGGTCGAGGCGGTCTTCCTCTTCCCCTGGGCGCTGGTCTTCGACCGGCCCGGGTTCGGCGCGACCACGGTGGTGGAGATGGCCGTCTTCGTCGCCGTGGTGGCGCTCGGCATCCTCTACGCCTGGCGGAAGAACATCCTCCGCTGGACCTGACCGACGGCTCCAGGGCGCTGCGCGGCGTCAGACGCGCCGCGCTGGAGTTGTCGTAGGCTCAGGCCAGCCCGCGACGGGTCAGGGTCGGCGGCCGGTCTCCCTTGATCGAGGCGACCATGTCCAGCACCCGGCGGGTCTCGCGCACCTGATGGGCGCGGAACACCCGGGCGCCGAGCCAGGCCGAGACGGCGGTGGCGGCCAGCGTGCCCTCCAACCGGTCGGGCACCGGCAGGTCCAGCGTCTCGCCGATGAAGTCCTTGTTCGACAGGGCCACCAGCAGCGGCCACCCCGTGTCGGTGAGCTCGGCGAGCCGCCGGGTGATCTCCAGGGAGTGGCGGGTGTTCTTGCCGAAGTCGTGCGCCGGGTCGATCAGGATCCCGTCCGGGCGTACGCCGAGGGCCACCGCCCGCTTGGCGAGCCCGGTCACCGTCGCGGCCACGTCGGCCACCACGTCGTCGAACGCGGCCCGGTGCGGCCGGGTGCGCGGGGTGAGCCCGCCCGCGTGCGAGCAGACCAGCCCGGCGCCGGTCTCCGCCGCGACCCGGGCCAGCGCCGGATCCGCCCCCGACCAGGTGTCGTTGAGCAGGTCGGCGCCGGCCGCCACCGCCTCCACGGCCACCTCGGCCCGCCAGGTGTCGATCGAGATGACCACGTCGGGGAAGGCGGCCCGGACCGCCGCGATGGTGTCCACCGTCCGGCGGATCTCCTCGGCCACGTCCACCTCGTCGCCCGGACCGGCCTTCACCCCGCCGATGTCGATGATGCCGGCGCCCTCGGCCACCGCCCGGTCCACCGCCCGCAGCGCGCTGTCCTGGGCGAAGGTGGCGCCCCGGTCGAAGAACGAGTCCGGGGTGCGGTTGACGATCGCCATCACCACCAGCTCACCCGGGGAGAAGGTCCGCCCACCGAGCCGTAGCGCCCCGGCCATGCCCGCCTCCTGATCTCCGCCCCGGCCCCGGTCGTCCGCCGGCCGCCCCCGACGCTATCCGGTCGATCGCCGATCGGCCCGCCCGGTACGCGGGGTTTCGAATCATGGTCGGAGCGGGTGGAGGGCTCGCCCGAGGCGCGCCCGCATGCCACGATCTCCCCATGGGTGAGGTTCTGCTCCTCTTGGTCGTCGCGCTGACCGTCGCGGCGGTGGTGTTCGGGGTGACGGTGCTGGTCTCCGGGCGGGACCCGGGCCTGGTGCCGGCCGAGCCGGACGGGCGGGCCGTACCCCTGCCGGGCAGCCGTCCCCTGGACGAGTCGGACGTCGCCGAGGTGCGCTTCGACACCGCGCTGCGCGGCTACCGGATGGCCCAGGTCGACCAGGCGCTGCGCCGGGCCGCGTACGACATCGGCTACAAGTCGGAGCTGATCGGCGTGCTCGAGGCCGAGGTCGCCGCGCTCCGGGCGGGGCGGACCGAGGAGGCCGACGCGCTGCGCCGGACCCGCGAGGAGGCCGCCGGCGCGAACCCGGCCGACGCCCCGGGCGATGAGAGCACCGGTTCCTCGGCCGACGCCCCGGCTGCCGACACCTCGGCCGCGGAGGCGACCGACCCGCCGGCCGCCGAGTCGGCTGCCCCGCTGACCGCCGACGCGGGCCTGGCCGCTGCGCCGGCCGCCGCCGCGGTGGAGGACGAGGCGACGCTCCCCTCGGACACCCCGACGCCCCCCGGCCCGGCGGCCCCGGTCGCGGCGCCCGCCGACGAGGCGGCAGCCGACCGGGCGGCCGCGGGTCGGGCAGCGGCCGAGCCCACCCCCGCCCCGGCCGACGACTCCACCGGGACGGGCGCCCCGGCTGACGACGGCGAGCGGAAGCGCGGTGCGGTGGTCCGCTCGGAGTCGGCGTGACCGGCCCGGAGGGCGACGGACTCGACGATGCCGCCCAGCCCGGCGCCGCCGAGGTCACCGCGACGGTGATCGTCGACGCGCCGGCCGAACGGGTCTTCGCCGCGCTGACCGCGTGGGAGCGGCAGTCCGACTGGATCCCGCTCACCACGGTCCGCGTGGTGGAGGGCGACGGCGGCGAGGGGAGCCTGGTGGAGGCGGTCACCGCGTTCGGCCCTGCCGTGGTGCGGGACGAGATGCGGGTGGTCCGGGTGGACGCCCCGTACGAGGTCGGGGTGGTGCACTGCGGCAAGCTGCTGCGCGGGCCCGGGGTGCTGCGCTGTACCCCGGTGGAACGGGACCGTACGCAGGTGGTCTGGCACGAGTGGTTCCATCTGCCCGGCGGGACCGCCGGCCGGGTGGCCTGGCCGGTGCTCTGGCCGGGCTCGAAGTTCGGCCTCACCCAGGCGCTGAAGAAGTTCGCCCGGCTGGTGGAGCAGGGCCGGCTGCCCTGAGCCCGGTCGTGGTCGGTTGTCGGTGGGCTGGCCTACCGTTTACGCCGTGACTGACCTGGTGACCGGCGCCGACGGCCTGCCCCGCTGCGCCTGGGGAGCGAGCACCCCGGACTACGCCGTCTACCACGACCGGGAGTGGGGCCGGCCGCTCCGTGGCGACGACGCGCTCTACGAGCGGCTGACCCTGGAGGCGTTCCAGTCCGGCCTGTCCTGGCTGACCATCCTGCGCAAGCGGCCGGCGTTCCGGCTCGCCTTCGACGAGTTCCGGATCGAGAAGGTCGCCGGCTACGGCGAGGCCGACGTGGCCCGGCTGCTGGCCGACGCCGGGATCGTCCGCAACCGGGCCAAGGTCGAGGCGGCCATCGCCAACGCCCGGGCCGCGCTGGAGTTGCCCGACGGCCTCTCCGCGCTGCTCTGGTCCTACGCGCCGCCGCCCCGCCCGGCCCGGCCCGGGTCGTTTGCCGACGTACCGGCGCTCACCCCGGAGTCGACCGCGCTGGCCAAGGCGCTCAAGAAGCGCGGCTTCCGCTTCGTCGGCCCCACCACCGCCTACGCGCTGATGCAGGCCACCGGCATGGTGGACGACCACCTCGCCGGCTGCCACGTCGCCCTCGACCCGGCCGGGACGTGACGCCGGTGGCGCCCGGCCGACGTGCCGGGACCGGCACCGGCGCGGCGTGGTGGGATTGACCCATGACCGACACCGAGCTCCGCACGAGTGGGACGAGCGAGACCACCGCGTCCGGCGCCTGGGCGGTGCTGCTGCCCGCCGAACGGTACGAGGCCGAGCGGCTGGTGCACCACGACACCCTGGAGCTGACCGGGCTGGAGAGCGTCGTCCGGGCCCGGCCGGGTGACCCGGTCGCGGTGCTGGTCGACGAGCCGCTGCGGCTGGTGGCGCTCGGCCGGGTCGCCCTGGCCACCGCCGAGAACCGGGAGGACCCGGACGACCCCCAGTCCGAGGCCGGTCCGGGGGAGCTCGTGGTGACGTACACCCGGCGGGTGCTCGACGAGCCGGTGCGGGTGGACGACCTCCTGGCCCTCGACGGGCCGGTGACCGGGTTGGACCTGGCAGCCTGGCGGGAGCTGGGGGCCCGGCTCGGCCCGCCGCCCGCCCGGCGGTCCTGGCTGGTCAGCCTCGACCTGCCGATCGAGGCGGCCTCGCCCGCCGAGGCGGTCCGGCTCTTCTGGTCGTACGTGCAGGAGCTGGGCCCCCGGGAGCTGCCCGCCTTCGTCTCGCCCAGCGGGGACGAGCTGGCCATGCAGGCCTACGTGCTCGGCGTGGTGGCCAACCAGGATCCCGAAGAGGACGACTGACGCCTGCCGGCCGTCCCGGAGCCGCGGGGCCGGCTCAGCGGCCCTCGAAGACCGGCTTCTGCTTGTTGACGAACGCCATGGTCGCCGCCCGGTGGTCGGCGGTGGTGCCGCAGATCGACTGAGCCTGCGCCTCGGCGGCGAGGGCGTCGGCGAGAGTCCCGGCGTCGGCGATGGAGAGCTGGCGCTTGATCGCCCCGTACGCGACGGTCGGGCCGGCGGCGAGCCGGGCGGCCAGCTCCTGCGCGGCCGGCAGCACCTGCTCGTCGTCGTCCACCAGGCGGGTGAGCAGGCCCAGCCGGCCGGCCTCGTCGGCGCCCACCGGCTCGGCGAGCATCAGCAGCTCGACGGCCTTGGCGTGGCCGACCAGCCGGGGCAGCGTCCAGGAGGCGCCGGTGTCGGCGGCGAGCCCGACCCCGGCGAAGGCCATCAGGAACTTCGTCTTCGGGCCGCCGATCCGGAAGTCGGCGAGGAACGCCAGCGAGGCGCCGGCCCCGGCGGCCATGCCCCGGACCGCGGCGACCACCGGCTTGGGCAGGTTGGCCAGCCGGGCGGCGATCGGGTTGTAGTGGGCCCGCACGGTGCCCAGCGGGTCGGTGTCGGCGGATTCGAGGGTCTGCACGTGCTCCCGCAGGTCCTGCCCGGCGCAGAACGAGCCGCCCGCCCCGGCCAGCACGACCGCCCGGCAGGACCGGTCGGTCTCCAACTCCGCGAGGGCGTCGCGGAGCGCCTCCTTGAGCGCCAGGTCCAGCGAGTTCATCGCGTTCGGGCGGTTCAGCGTCAAGGTGACGACGGCGTCGGTGCGGTCGACGAGCAGCGGCTCGGTCACGTTCTAACGACCCTTCTGTCGGGCGAGGCGGTTGCTGGCGTCGAGGCACTGCTCGACGTACCGGTCGGCGGCCGGCCGGAGCCGGGCCGCGTGCCGGTCGAAGAAACCGGCCGCGCTGGTGCCCGGCCAGCGCTCGGGGAGCAGCGCCGGGGGCAGCTGCGGATCCTGGAAGAGGAAGGTACGCCACGCGTGCACGAGCCGGAACCGGGCCGCGTACGCCTCCTCGTCGGTGCTGCGCACGGTGACGCCGGACAGCAGGGGCTTCTGCTCGGCGACGAACCGTTCGTACGCCCGGCCGATCTCGGCCAGGTCCCAGGCCCGGCGGACCACCCCCATGGCGCCGGGGTTGCCGGCGGCGTGGGCGGCGGTGAACCGCTCGTAGCGCACGCCCGCCTCGGCGAGCAGGACGTCGACGTCCTCTCCCGGGCGGGTGGCCACCCAGGTGCAGTCGTCGAGCGTGCCGTAGCCGAGGAAGGTCAGGTTGGCGGCGAGCCGCTGCCGGTCGCGCCGGGAGGCCGGGGCCTCCAGCACCAGCATGTCGAACCGCCCGTCCCAGCTGTGCCGCCCCGTCCGGTAGATCCGGGAGGCTGCCTCGTCGAGTCGGCGCCCCGCTTTCGGCGTGATCGAATAACCGGGTCCGGTGGCGAGCCGGAGCGGTTCGAGCCAGCCCTGGCGGACCATCCGGGAGACCGCGGTGCGGACGGCCGGAGGGGCGATCCCGAGCGGCGCCAGCAGCTTGACCAGGGCGGCCACGGGTGCGCGCCCACCCCTCGCCCGGAGGTGGTCGCCGTACAGGTCGAAGAGTGCCGACCGTGCCTGCATGACCGCACATTGTGACAGGCCTACCCAAGATAAGCTAGATGCTGTTACATCAATGCTGCTTCGGTTTGGGTCCGGCGGTGTTCATCAGGGAAAATCGTTGGTCGACGCCCCCGCGATGGTTGCGGGTGGTTATGGCGAAGTGGCTGTGGGGCAACCCACCGACCCTGGTGTAGGTCTGAGGGGAGACAACATGGCGGCGATGAAGCCGCGGACGGGCGACGGTCCGCTGGAAGTCACCAAGGAGGGCCGGGGCATCGTCATGCGGGTCCCGCTGGAGGGTGGTGGCCGGCTCGTCGTCGAGATGACTCCCGACGAGGCCACCGCGCTGGGTGACGCGCTGAAGGCGGCCGCCGGCTGAGTTGAGGAGCGGTCCGCGTGACGGCTGTCGCGCGAACGGTTCGTCCTACCCTGAGCCACCGGCACCAGCCGGTGGCTCAGGGCCTTCGTCGACTCGATCCGGCGAAGTATCCCGCTTTGAGAATTTTCCGGAGGTACGGTCCAGCGTGCTGGCCATTCGTCTGGTGCGCGAGCCCGAGCGGCTCGACACCCTCGTCCTGCCCGTTCGTCCCGAGGGGCCGGACAGCCCGCCCGCGCTGGTCCCCACCGCCTCGCCGCCCGCCGACGACGTCCAGGCCGAGGCGGCCTCGCTGCTGCCCGCCGCCCGGCTGACCGGTGCCGCCGGAGAGGTCCGGGAGCACCTGCGCCCGGGCGGCACGCCCGCGCGGCTGGTGCTGCTCGGCGTCGGCGACGGCGACGAGCACGGCTGGCGGGGCGCCGGCGCGGCGCTCGCCCGTGCCGTCAAGAATGAGACGTACGTCACGGTCGCCCTCCCGGCGGACGCCGCGGTGGCCCTGCGTGGCCTGGTCGAGGGGCTGCTGCTCGGCTCCTACCGGTTCCGGCTGACCGAGGCCGGCGGGACGCCCGCGCTGGCCGAGGTGGACGTCGTGGTGAGCGATCCGGACGGGCTCGCCCCGACCCTGGCGACGGCCCGCACCACCGCCGAGATGACCCGGCTGGCCCGCGACCTGACCAACACCCCCTCGTCGACGAAGAACCCGGGCTGGTTCGCCGCCCAGGTGGCGGCTGCGGCGGCCGACCGCCCCGACCTGCACCTGCGGGTACGCGGGCCGGAGGAGTTGGCGGCCGAGGGCTTCGGCGGGATCCTCGCCGTCGGCGGCGGCTCGGCCAGCGGCCCCCGCCTGGTCGAGCTGGACTGGCGGCCGGCGGACGCGCGTACCCACGTGGTGCTGGTCGGCAAGGGGATCACCTTCGACGCCGGTGGCATCTCGATCAAGCCGGTGCCGGCCATGAAGCTGATGCGCAAGGACATGGCGGGCGCCGCCGCGGTGGTCGCCGCGACCCTGGGCGCCGCCGCGCTCCGGCTGCCGGTGCGGGTCACCACGCTCGCGCCGCTCGCCGAGAACATGGTCAGCGGCTCGGCCTTCCGCCCCGGCGACGTCATCCGCCACTACGGCGGCGTGACCAGCGAGAGCACCAACTCCGACGCCGAGGGCCGGCTGGTGCTGGCCGACGCGATGGCGTACGCGGAGCGCGAACTCCGCCCCGACCTGCTGGTCGACCTGGCCACCCTGACCGGCGCGAACGCGGTGGCGCTGGGCAAGCGGCACGGCGCGCTGTACAGCGAGAACGACGAACTCGCCGCCGACCTGCTGGCCGCGATCGAGGCGGCCGGCGAGCGCGCCTGGCGGATGCCGCTGGCCACCGACTACCTGGACTACCTGGGCAGCGACGTGGCCGACCTGCACAGCTCCCCGGCCCGGGGCGCCGGCTCGATCGTGGCCGCGCTGTTCCTCCGCGAGTTCACCGGCGACCTGCGGGACCGCTGGGTGCACGTGGACATGTCCGCCCCCTCCTGGTCCGAGGACGAGCAGGCCGAGCTGACCCGGGGCGCCACCGGCTGGGGCGTACGCGGGCTGCTGCGCTGGCTGGCGACGCTGGGCTGACGGCGCGAGCCGGCCCCGCCGGGGCGCCGTCGCACCCGCGGCGGCGCCGGTGCGGCGGTCAGGCCTTCACGGCGACGAGCAGGCCGTGCCCGACCGGCAGCAGCGCGGGGATCCAGTGCTCCGACTCCCGGATCGCCTTGATGGTCTCCCGGACGGTGACCGTCTCCACGTCCCGGGCGGCGGGGTCGCCGATCCGGCCGCCCGCCAGGGTGCCGTTGAGCGCCAGCACCCCGCCGGGCCGCAGCAGCCGCAGCGCGGCGTCCACGCAGGCGGTGAAGCCGGCCGCCTCGGCGTCGACGAAGATCAGGTCGTAGGCGCCGTCCGCGAGCCGCGGCAGCACGTCGAGGGCCCGGCCGGTGATGATCCGGGTACGTCCCGACGGAAAGCCCGCCTCCACGAAGAGCCGCCGGGCGATCCGCTGGTGCTCCACTTCCACGTCGATGGTGGTGAGCACGCCGTCGGGCCGCATGCCGCGCAGCAGCCAGACGCCGCTGACCCCGGTGCCGGTGCCGATCTCGACCACCGCCCGGGCGTTGCCGGCGGCGGCGAGCAGGCGCAGCGCGGCCCCGGCTCCCGGCGTCACCGCCTCCACGCCCACCTCCTGGGCGAGACTGCGGGCGGTCCGCAGCACGAGGTCCTCGGTGACGTACGACTCGGCGAACTGGAGCGCCTGGGCCGTCGAGTTGCCGGAACCGGCGACCGTGGCGATGGGACACCTCCGGGCGGTGGGAATGGTGCGAGGGGTCGGTTGGCGGTACGAGCCTAGAGGCGAGATCCGACGCGCGCAGCCGCGAGTGTGCTCCGCAACGATCACGGCCGGGCAACCCCTGACTCCGTTCGGGGCATTCGTGCAATCCTGGACGGTGTCCCCGTGCGGCACGGCCGGCTCCGTCGGCCCCAGGCGCGGGACGTGCGGGACGGACTGGGAGGCACCGACGTGACCGACGGCTGGGACTGGCGCCAGCCCGGCGGGACCCCGACACCGGCGGGAGGGCCGGCGGCCGGGAGCCCGCCCCAGGGCACACCGGGTGGCGGGGGCGGCGCGTTCCCCGGGAGCCCGCCGCTGGGCCTCCAGGGCGCACCGGGCGGCGGGGGCGGCCCGTTCCCCGGGAGCCCGCCGCTGGGCCCCCAGAGCACACCGGGCGGCGGAGGCGGCACGATCCCCGGGAGCCCGCCGCTGGGCCACCCGGGCGCACCGGGCGCCGGGGGCGGCATGACCTTCAGGAGCCCGACCCAGGGCCCTCAGGGCAGCCAGGGCGCTGGGGGCGGCGCGACGTCGCCCTGGTGGTCCGACGCGCTCGCCGACCCGTGGCGCGACCCCTACGCGCCCGCCGCGGTGGTGGTCCCCGCGCCTCCCGTCGGCGCCGGCGAACCGGAGCCGGTGACCGACCCGGACGCGCCCGACCGGCCGAAGCTGCGGCAGGTGGTGCTGATCTCGCTCATCACGGCCCTGCTGGCCGGCTCGCTCGGTAGCGCCCTCACGTACGCCTTCCTGCGCGGCCACGCCGTGACCACCTTGGGCGCGCCGTCCCCGTCGACCCCGGCGCTCGCCCAGCGCAAGCCCGAGTCCCTGGCCGGGGTCGCCGAGAAGGTGCTTCCCAGCGTGGTGACCATCCGGGTGGCCAGCCTGGGCGGCACCAGCGAGGGTTCGGGCTTCGTGGTCAGCGCCGAGGGGCACATCGTCACCAACGACCACGTGGTCGCGGGCGGCCCCGGCAAGGCCACGGTGATCTTCAACGACGGCAGCTCGGCCCCGGCCACGGTCGTCGGGCAGGACCCGGAGTCGGACCTCGCGGTGATCAAGGTGACGCGTACCGGGCTGCGGCCGGTGGAGTTCGGCGACTCGGACGCGCTCGCCGTCGGGGACCCGGTGCTCGCCATCGGCTCGCCGCTCTCACTGGCCAACACGGTCACCGCCGGCATCGTCAGCGCGGTGGACCGGACCATGCAGGCCGGTGAGCCGGGCGGCCCGACGCGCTACTACGCGGCGATCCAGACCGACGCGGCGGTCAACCACGGCAACTCCGGCGGCCCGTTGGTCGACTCCGGCGGCCGGGTGGTCGGGGTGAACTCGACGATCAAGTCGCTGGTGGCCGACGGGCAGGAGGCCGGCAACATCGGGCTCGCCTTCGCCATTCCGATGAACCAGGCGAAGCGGATCACCCAGGACATCATCGGCACCGGCAAGGCCCGGCGTACGGTGATCGGCGCCCAGGTGGGCGGCACCGGCGTGACCGGCGGGGGCGTACGCCTCAACGCCGTCGAGCCGTCCGGGCCGGCGTCGGCCGCCGGGCTGCGCACCGGGGACGTGGTGCTCCGGCTCAACGGGCACCCGATGACCGATCCGGCGGACCTGGTGGCGCTGGTCCGCAAGTACGCCCCCGGCTCGGTGGTGACGGTGGAGTACCGGCGGGGGTCGACCCGGCAGAACGCCTCGGTGACGCTCGCCGCAGACGCGAAGTGAGCATCCCTCTCCCCCTCCCGGACTGCCCGGTGACGTGCGTAGTCTTGCCGTGGACACGGACGAGGAGGCCGGAGTGTTCGAGAACCTGAACTGGTGGGAGATCGGCGCCCTGCTGCTCCTGGCGCTGCTGATCTTCGGCGACCGGCTGCCCGCCGTGATCAACGACGGGCTGCGAATGGTCCGCAACCTGCGCAACATGGCCCGGAACGCCACCGGCGACCTGAGCCGTGAGCTGGGCACCGACATCCAGCTGGAGGACCTGCACCCGAAGGCGTTCATCCGGAAGCACCTGCTCAGCGAGGAGGACGAGCAGGCCATCCGGAAGCCGCTGCAGAGCATGTACGACAACATCCGCAGCGACGTCAGCGGCGTGCGCGACGACCTGAAGGACGTCGCGAAGGCGGCCGACCTGCGGGACACCGCCCGCCCGATCACCGCCACCGGCGGCACCCCGAGCTCCGCCCCGGCCCCCCGCCGCAGCTACGACGACGCCACCTGACCCCGCCCCCGGGCACCGTCGATCATGCGGTTGGCGGCGTCCGGCCGGCGTGTCGCACCGCCAACCGCATGGTTGACGAGGCGGGGCCGGGACGGGACGACCCTCCCGGCCGGGGCCGGGAGGGTCGGTGAGGGGCCGCTGTGGTCAGCGGCCGGCGGGCTTGAGGCCCAGCGGCTTGCCGAGCAGGGACTCGCGGCGGACGGCCAGCCGGTCGGCGACCTGCATGAGCGCCCTGGCGGCCGGCGCGTCCGGCTGGGCCAGCACGATCGGGGTGCCGGCGTCGCCGCCCTCGCGGACCCGGGTGTCCAGCGGGATCTGCCCCAGCACCGGCACCTGCGCGCCGATGGTCCGGGTCAGCGACTCGGCGACCGCCTCGCCGCCGCCGGCCCCGAAGACCTCCATCCGGGAGCCGTCCGGCAGCTCCAGCCAGGACATGTTCTCGATGACGCCGACCACCCGCTGATGGGTCTGCAGCGCGATCGCGCCGGCCCGCTCGGCCACCTCGGCGGCGGCGGTCTGCGGGGTGGTGACGACCAGGATCTCCGCGTTCGGCAGGAGCTGGGCCACCGAGATGGCGATGTCGCCGGTGCCCGGGGGCAGGTCCAGCAGGAGCACGTCCAGGTCGCCCCAGTAGACGTCGGCGAGGAACTGCTGCAGCGCCCGGTGCAGCATCGGACCGCGCCAGACGACGGCCGCGTTGCCCGGGGTGAACATGCCGATCGAGATGACCTTCACGCCGTGCGCCTGCGGCGGCATGATCATGTCCTCGACCCGGGTCGGGGCGCCCTCGGCGCCGAGCATCCGGGGCACCGAGTGGCCGTAGATGTCGGCGTCCACCACGCCGACCGAGAGGCCGCGGGCGGCCAGCGCGGCGGCCAGGTTGACCGTGACGCTGGACTTGCCGACGCCGCCCTTGCCGCTGGCGACCGCGTAGACCCGGGTGCGGGAGCCGGGCTGGGCGAACGGGATCACCGGCTCCTGGCCGCCGCCCCCGCGCAGCTTGGACTGGAGCTCCTGGCGCTGCTCCGGGCTCATCACGCCGAACTCGATCTCGACGCCGGTCACGCCGGGCACCGCGCCGACGGCGGCGGTGATGTCGGTACGCAGCTTGTCCTTCAACGGGCAGCCGGCCACGGTGAGCAGCAGCTCGACCCGGACGACGCCGTCGTCGCCCACCTCGGCGGAGCGGACCATGCCGAGCTCGGTGATGGGCCGACGGATCTCCGGGTCGTTGACGGTGGCCAGGGCGGCCTGGATCGCGTCGGAGACGGTGCTGACGGGTGCTGACATGCCCGCAATGCTACGTCGCTGGTCATCGGCGTCCGCCGTTGGCGGGGGCCGGTGTGAGCGAATCGATGGCGCGACCGAGGGGTGGACGGGTCGTGCCGCGAAGTGGGACGATCGAGACGAACGCCGCTCGCCTGGCCCCTTGAGGCGCGCGGCGTTCAAAGCTTTCTCTGCCCGGTTCAGCCCTCCGGGCGCCGGTCCCGGGCGTAGTCGCCGTCCAGGTCGTCGTGCGGTTCGTCGAGCGGCTCGCCGCCGCCGTGCCGCCGGACCTCCCGCCCCTCCTGCTGCCGGCGCTCCAGCCGCAGCCGCCGCTGCGCCGCCTCGTCCAGCTCCTCGGCCAGCCGGGTCAGCTCCGAGCGGACGAAGTCCCGGGTGGCCACCTCGCCGAGGGCGATCCGCAGCGCGGCGATCTCCCGGGCCAGGTACTCCGTCTCGGCCTTCTGCATGGTGGCCCGCCGCCGGTCCTCCTCCAGCGCGATCCGGTCCCGGTCCGACTGCCGGTTCTGCGCGAGCAGGATCAGCGGGGCCGCGTACGAGGCCTGGATGGAGAGGATCAGCGTGAGGAACGTGAAGGTGTACGGGTCGAAGCGCCAACTCGTCGGGGCGAGGGTGTTCCAGGCGAACCACGCGCCGATGACCAGCGTCATGTAGACGATGAAGTTCGCCGTGCCCATGCCGCGGGCGATCCCCTCGGACCACCGGCCGAAGGTCTCCTGGTCGACCCGGGGCAGCCGGACGCCCCGGGGCTCGCGCGGCTGGTCCAGCCGCTCGGCCCGTCGCTGGTCAGCCATCGCCACCACCCAGGGTCTCCGCCTCTGCGGCGACCGGGACCGGCACGTCCCGGTTCCGCCAGTCCCGGGGCAGCGAGTGGTCCAGCACGTCGTCCACGGTCACCGCCCCGACGAGGCGGTTGTTGCGGTCCACCACCGGCATGGCGACCAGGTCGTAGGTGGCCATCCGGCGGGTGATCTCGGGCAGCGGGGTGGTCGGCCGCAGCGGGTCGATGTCGTTGACCACCACCCCGCCGAGCAGGTCGGCCGGCGGCTCCCGGAGCAGCCGTTGGAAGTGGACCATGCCCAGGTAGCGGCCGGTGGGGGTGGTCATCGGGGCGCGGGTCACGAAGACCTGGGCGGCCACGGCGGGGGAGAGCTGCGGCTCCCGGATCCGGGCGAGCGCCTCAGCCACCGTGGCGTCCGGGGGCAGGATGACCGGCTCGGAGGTCATCACGCTGCCCGCGGTGCCGGAGGCGTAGCGCAGCAGCTGGCGTACCGGATTGGCCTCGTCCGGCTCCATCAGGTCCAGCAGCACGTCCTGCTCCGGCGGCGGCAGCTCGTTGAGCAGGTCGGCGGCGTCGTCCGGATCCATCTCCTCCAGCACGTCGGCGGCGCGCTCCCGGTCCAGCGCGGCCAGGATCTCCACCTGGTCCCGCTCGGGGAGCTCGCTGAGCACGTCCGCGAGGCGCTCGTCGTCCAGCGCCGCCGCCACCTCGTTGCGCCGGGCGTCGGGCAGGTCCTGCAACGCGTTGGCCAGGTCGGCCGGGCGCATGTCCTCCAGGACGGCGAGCAGGTTGGCCGTACCCCGGGTGTCGCCGACCCCGCCGAGGCCGCGTACCCGGTCCCACTCGACCTGCTGCAGGTGGCCGCGGCGGGTGAGCCGGCCGGTCTGCTCGCGGACGGCCACCCGGCTCAGCGACCACTCGCCGCCACGGCTGCGTTCCATCGCCACGTCGACCACCGTGCCGGGCTGCCCGTTCTCCAACTGCACCCGCCGGTCCAGCAGTTCCTGGAGCACCAGCAGCTCGTTGGGGCGCTTCTCGAAGCGGCGCAGGTTGAGGGTGCCGCTGCCCAGGACGACGGCGTCCGCGTCGATGGAGGTGATCCGGTTGATGGAGAGGAAGATGCGCCGGCGCATCGGCATCTCGGCGACCAGCCCCACCACCTCGGGCGACTGCGGGCTCGGCCGCATCCGGGCGACCGCGTCACGGACCCGGCCCACCTGGTCGCCGTTCGGGTCGAAGACGGCGACTCCGGCGAGTCGAGCGAGGTAGACCCGGTTCGGCGTGCTCACAGGCACCAGCCTAAGGGCCTAGTGTCTATCAACATGTCGACCTTGGCCTACGAGATCGTGGACGTCTTCACCGACCGCCCGTTCGCCGGCAACCCGCTGGCCGTGGTGTTCGGCGCGGAAGGGCTCGCCACCGAACAGATGCAGGCGCTCGCGCTGGAGTTCAACCTGTCGGAGACGGTGTTCGTGCTGCCGCCGACCCAGGTCGGTGCGACGTACCGGGCGCGGATCTTCACCCCGGCCGCGGAGCTGCCGTTCGCCGGCCATCCCAGCGTGGGCGCGGCGGTGACTGCCAGTCGACGGGGCATGTTCGAGCCGGGCCGGGTCAGCCAGGAGTGCGGTGCCGGGGTGCTGCCGATCGAGGTGACCGGGACGGGCGCGACCCTCACCGGCGGCACGCCCACCCTCAGCCCCGAGCTCGACCCGGAGCCGCTGCTGGAGATGGTCGGCCTCACCGCCGCCGACCACGCCGGCCCGGCACCGCGGGTGGCCGGCTGCGGCCTGGAGTTCCCCTACCTTCCGGTACGCCCCGACGCGGTGGCCCGGGCCAAGGTGAATCCGGCGGCGGCGGAGCGGTACGGCGTGGAGCACGTGAGCGTCTTCTCCTGGGACCCGGCCACGCAAACCGCGCACGCCCGGGTTTTCGTGCCCGGCCTCGGCGTGCCGGAGGACCCGGCGACCGGCTCGGCCGCCCTGGGCCTGGGGGTCTGGCTGGTCGCCAGCGGGCTGCTGCCCGGGGAGGGACGCTCGACGTACGCGGTCCGCCAGGGCATCGAGATCAACCGGCCGTCCTCGCTGGCCTGCACGGTGACCGCGGCCGGCGGGGTGGCCGTGGGCGCGACGGTCTCCGGCCAGGTGATGCCGGTGGCCCGCGGCGAGATCGCCGTCCCGCCCTTCGTGGGCTGACCCCAGACGCGTGCGCGTACGAGAGGATGCCGGTGTGACGGACGAGTTGGACAGCCGCGAGGTGCCGGCGCTGGTCGACGAGGCGGTGAAGAAGGCGGCCGTCTGCTGGGTGAGCGTCGGGAACGGGCCGGCGGTGGCGCTCTGGTGCCTGCCGGTGGAGGGGGCGCTGGTCGTGGTCAGCGGGCCCGGCGAGCAGTCCGCCCCCGGCCTGGCCGACGCCGACGCGGCGCAGGTGACCCTGCGCGGCGACCACGGTGGCCGGATCGTCACCTGGCCGGCCCGGGTGACCCGGCTGCGACCGGGCACCGAGGAGTGGGACGCCGTCGCGCCGCTGGTCGCGGCGAAGCGGCTCAACGCCACCGGGCCCACCGCCGATCTGGTGGGACGCTGGGCCACCGGGGGCTGCGCGCTGAACCGGCTGGCCCCGGCGGGCACCCCGGTCGCCGGCGTCGACCTGCCGGCCGACTCGCTGGCCGAGCCGCCCCGGGGGGCCCCCGTGGTCCGGGCCACCCGTAAGCCGTTCCGGCTGCACAAGGTGCGCCGCCGCTGAGCCTCAGACCGGGACGGCGCAGGGGACCGGATCGAGCAGGTCGAGCACCTCGGTCAGCGAGGTCAGCACCCGGCCGTCCCAGCACCGGTCGGCGTTGAAGACCATGTGCCCGGCCAGGTCCGGAGCGGCCAGCCGGACCGCGGTCATGCCGGCCCGCTCCGCGCCGGTGAGTTCCTGGCTGCCCCCGTCGCCCACGTAGAGGCAGTCGGCCGGGGCGAGGTCGAGCCGGCGGCACGCGGCCAGGTAGAGCGCCGGGTGCGGCTTGCAGCACCCGACCTGCACCGAGAAGACCCGTACGTCGAGCAGCGGCGCGACCGCGAGCTGGGGCAGGAACGCGGGCAGCTCGTGGGTGCAGTCACTGATCAGCCCGGTGCGTACGCCCCGCTGGCGCAGCGCGGCCAGCACCGGGACCGCCTCGTCCCGCAGCCGAGTGTCGGCGCGGACCGCCCGGTGGCGGGAGGCGACGGCGGAGCGTACCGCCCCGTCGGAGGGGTGGACGCCGACCTGGTCGCAGACCCAGCGCAGAGTCGCCTCGGCGTTGCCGAGCCGCCCGCTGGCGCGCTCGTAGTAGGTGCGGTCGAGCACCTCGGTCAGGGTGTCGGGCGGGCAGCCGAGCAACTCGGCGGTGGCCTGGTGGGCGGAACCACGCTGGACGCAGCGGGTCAGGGTGCCGAAGAAGTCGAACAGCACCGCCTGGTAGCTGGGCACGGGGGAGCGCCTCCGGACGTCGAGGGGGGAGTCGCCGGGACGCCCATGATCGTAACGGAGTGTTGACCGTCCGTGGTGTCCCCTGTTCGTGTGAGGATTGCTCTCCGTGTCGCCTGCTCCGTACCGCCCCCCGGTTGACGCGCTGACCCTCAGCGCGCTCGTGCTGGCGGTCACCGCCGTCTCGTCGTCGGCCCCGCTGGTCGCGTTCGCCGCCGCGCCGGCTCTCGCCGTCGCGTTGTGGCGGAACCTGCTCTCGGTGGCCGTGCTCGGCCCGTTCTCGCTGGCACGACGGCGGGCCGAGTTCCGCGCGCTGACCGTGGGCGCCGGCCGGCGCGAGGGGCTGTACTGCGTACTCTCCGGGGTGGCGCTGGCCGCCCACTTCGCCACCTGGATGCCGAGCGTGCAGCTCACCACGGTCGCCGCGGCCACCGCGCTGGTCGCCACCCAGCCGGTGTGGCAGGGGCTGATCGCCCGCTGGCAGGGCCGCCGCCTCCCGCCGGCGGTCTGGGCCGGGATCGCGGTGGCGGTGCTCGGCGCGGTGCTGGCCACCGGCGCCGACTTCGCCGTCTCCGGCCGGGCCTTCGCCGGTGACCTGCTCGCCGTCGCGGGCGGCCTGTTCGTCGCGATCTACACCGCCCTCGGCGAGCGCGCCCGGGCCACCATCAGCACCACCACCTACACCACCATCTGCTACGGGGTCTGCGCGGCCGTCCTGCTGGTCGTCTGCCTGCTCGGCGGGATCCGCCTGCACGGCTACCCGGCGGGCACCTGGCTGGCAATCCTCGGCCTGGTGGCCGGCGCCCAGCTGCTCGGCCACTCGATGTTCAACTACGCCCTGCACCGGGTCTCCGCCACCACGGTCAGCGTGCTGATCCTGCTGGAGGCGCCCGGCGCGGCCCTGATCGCCTGGGTCTGGCTCGGCCAACTCCCCCGCCCGCTCGCCCTGCCGGGGCTCGCCCTGCTGCTGGCCGGCGTGGCCGTGGTCGTGCTCGGCGGGGCCCGCGCCGGCCGCCGCACCGAGCCGGTCCCGGTCCCCGCCGACCCCGCCCCGCTCGCCGACTGACCCCGACCGCCCGTGGCGTGGCGGCCACACTTTCCCGGGGAGTGTGGCCATTCCGCCTCCCGAGCCGCCGCTTTCGATGAAAGTGCGGGGGGTGGGGGCGCAGACGGAGCGGCAGGGCGACGAGCCCGATCGGGGCACGCTCGTCACGCCCTCGGCTGAGTTCCCGCCACTGGGCCCCGAGGAGCGGGCGGCGCTGGGCCGGATCGGGGAGCGCTGGCACACCCCGCGGCACGCCGACGAACTACCCGTCGACCCGGCCCTGGGCCGCAACCGCCCCGGCCCGACACCGAGCCGGTTCGGGCGGCTGACCCCGATCGACATGTTCACCGTCGAGGAGCCGGGCGAGCTGTGCGCCACCGGGCCGGCCCACGAGCCCGGATCCCGGACCGGGCGGGCGCTCAGCCGGCTGCGCCGGACGCTGTTCGGCCCGCCGCTGTCCAGCTCCGCCGTGCTCTACGAGCGGATGCGGAAGCTGGTCGCCCTGCCGATCCTCTCCTCCGACCTGCTCAGCTCGGTGGCGTACGGGCCGGAGGCGCTGCTCGCCGTGCTGGTGCTGGCCGGCAGCGGCGCGCTCGGGCTCTCCCTGCCGCTGGCCGCAGTGCTGGTGGTGCTGATGATCGCGGTGGGGCTGTCCTACCGGCAGACCATCCCCGCGTACCCGCATGGCGCCGGGTCGTACATCGTGGCCGGTGACAACCTGGGCACGACGGCGGGACTCGCCGCGGCGGCCGGGCTGATGCTCGACTACGTGCTCACCGTGTCGGTGTCGATCGCGGCGGGGGTGAGCGCGATCACCTCGGCAATGGCCGGGCTCACGCCGGTCACCGTGCCGCTCGGGGTGCTGGTGATCGCCGTGCTGCTCGCTGGGAACCTGCGCGGGGTGCGTACCGCCGGCAACATCTTCGTGCTGCCCACGTACGCCTTCGTGGCCGCTGTCCTGCTCGTGCTGGTGGTCGGCTACGCGCGGGCGGCGGGCCGGGGCTTCGCGCCGGCGTCGCCACCGCCCGTGCCGGCGGCCGAGGGGCTGGGCCTGCTGCTGGTGCTGCGCGCGTTCTCCTCCGGCGCGGTGTCGATGACCGGCATCGAGGCGGTGTCGAACGCGATTCCGGCGTTCCGCCCCCGGGAGTGGCGCAACGCCCGCACCACGCTCGGCTGGATGGTCGGCATGCTGGTGGTGCTCTTCGCCGGGCTGATCGGCCTGATCCACCTGAACGGCCTGGTGCCCCGGCCGGACCAGACGATCCTGTCCCAGCTCGGCCGGCTCACCTTCCCCACCGGGCCCTGGTACGCGTTCCTCCAGGCCACCACCGCGCTGATCCTGCTGCTGGCCGCCAACACCGCCTTCAACGACTTTCCCCGGCTGCTCTTCTTCATGGCCCGCAACGGCCACGCCCCCCGCCGGTTCCTGCACCTGGGCGACCGGCTGTCGTTCAACAACGGCCTGGTCGCGCTCGCCGTCGCCGCGGCGGTCATCTTCGTCGCGTTCGGCGGGCACACCCAGTCGCTGATCCCGCTCTACGCCGTCGGCGTGTTCCTCGCCTTCACGCTGTCGCAGGCCGGCATGGTGGTGCACTGGCGTCGGCACCGGGACCGGGGCTGGCGACACCGGCTGGTGCTCAACGCGGTCGGTGCCACCCTCTCCGGGCTGGTGCTGGTGACCGCCGCGATCGGCAAGTTCGTCGAGGGCGCCTGGCTGGTGGTGATCGCGGTGCCGGCGCTGGTGCTGCTCGCCCGTGGGATCCAGCGCCACTACGCCCGGCTGCACGAGGCCCTGGCGCTGCACCCACCGCCGTCCCCCGGGCCCGCGCCCGGTGTCGCGCCCGGGGGACGCGGCGGGTCCACCGAGGGCGAGGAACTGCCCCAGGAGGTACGCCACCTGGTGGTCGTGCCGGTGGCTCGGCTGAACCGGGCGTCGCTGCGCGCCCTGGCGTACGCGGCGTCGCTGGGCCAGCCGACGCTGGCCGTGCACATCGCCCCCGAGGACGCCGAGGCGGACCGGTTCCGCGACCAGTGGCGGGCCTGGGGCGACCACCTGCGGCTGGAGACGATCGTGTCGCCGTACCGGGCGGTGATCGGGCCGCTGGCGCACTACCTGGAGGCGCTGCACGCCAGCCGGCCGGAGCTGACGCTGACCGTGATCGTGCCGGAGGTGGTGCTGCGCCACCGCCGGCACCGGCTGCTGCACAGCCGCGCCGAGCAGCGGCTGCGCGCCGCCCTGCGGGCCCTGCCCGGCGTGGTGGTCACCAGCGTCCCGATCCACGTCGCCGAGTGAGGGTCAGACGTCCTGGACCTCCAGCGCCTGGGCGGTCGGGACGGCGTCGCCGAACTCGGCGCGGAGCGCGGCCCGGTCCGGGTCGGCCAGGAACGCGTCGTAACCCGCCCGGGCGGCGAACCGGATCACGTGCACCTCGGTCCGCCCGTCCCCCGTCCGCAGCCGCCGTTCCAGCCGTCCGCCGTGCCGCCCGAGCAGGGCGAGCACGCCGTCCTCGTACCGCCGGCCGGCCTCGGCGTCGGGGCCCAGGTCGACCAGGGCGACCACCCGGAGCACGTCCGCCGGGTCGTCGACCAGCGGCTTCCAGAACTGGTGGTCGACGTGGCCGCCCGGGATGCCGTCCCGGATCCCGGTGTCGGTGTAGCCGTGCCGCCGGTAGAACGCCGGCGCCTGGAACGAGAACGACGCCACCGAGATCTCGGTGCAGCCGCGCTGGCGGGCCTCCTCCTCGGCGGCCCGCAGCAGCCGGCCGCCCCAGCCCTGGTGGCGGCGGTCCGCCCGCACCCACACGGTGTTGATGCCGGCGCGGCCGCCCCAGGTCCAGCCGGTCAGCCCGCCGACCAGTTCGCCGTCCGGGTCGACCACCCGTACCGACAGGCCGGCCTCGTCGTCCGCGCCGGTGGCCGCGTTGTTGAACACGGTCAGCTCCCGCCCGATCCGGGCCTCCAGGTCCGCGTCCTCGCCACCGACCTGGAGGGTCGCGCCCTCGGCAGGGTCGGTGTCGCTGATGCCCGTGTCATTCGCCGTGGTCATGGCGCGGAGTGTGGCAGCACGCCGCCGTCCCACGCCACCCGAATGCGCGGTGGTGTCGCCTGAGCCCGTCGGGGCGTCCCCGTTCGCGCCGCTCAGTCCGGGAGGCCGACGGCCTGCGCGCTGGCGGCCCAGAGCCGGGTGGCGAGCGCCGGGTCGGCCGCCTTCGGCAGCGGCCGGCGGAGCCGCCGGTCGTGGTAGTAGCCGCCGTCGACCAGCCGGGACGGGTCCTGGTTGGCCAGCCAGACCAGCGTCTCCGCGCCCCGCTCCGGGCTGCGGAACGGCAATAGCCGCATGCCGAGGGCGACCAGCGGGCTCTCGTTGCCGAACCGGGTGCGCACCACCCCCGGGTGGAACGAGTACGCCGGCACCTCCGGCCAGCGCCGGGCCGCCTCGGCGGCGAAGAGGATGTTCGCCTGCTTGCTGGTGCCGTAGGCGCGCATGGGCCGGTAGCGGCGCAGCGCCACGTTGAGGTCGTCCGGGTCGAGGACGCCGCTGCGGTGGGCGCCGGAGGCGGTCACCACCATCCGGCCGATCCGGTCCCGCAGCAGGTTGCTGAGCAGGAACGGGGCGAGGTGGTTGGCCTGCACGGTCAGCTCGAAGCCGTCGACGGTGGTGACCGGCTGGAGCACGATCGCGCCGGCGTTGTTGGCGAGCACGTCGATCCGGTCGTACGCGGCGCGCAGCTGCTCGGCGAGCCGGCGTACGTCGTCCAGCACGGCGAAGTCGGCGCGGAAGAGCTCGGGCGGCTCGCCGCAGCACTCGCGTACCCGGTCCCCGGCGGCCCGGAGTCGCGCCGGGTCCCGGCCGACCAGCACGACCTGGTCACCGCGGCGCGCCAGGTCCACGGCCGCGGCCAGTCCGATGCCCGAGCTGGCGCCCGTCACCACCACGGTCCGACGCTCAGTGAGATCTTCCACAGGTCCATTCACCCCGGTCACGGCACGAGGTTACCGTGGCGTCACTACGCCCTTTGGGATCGTTAAGTTCGCCGTTTTCCGTCTGGTCGCGTCGGCGCGTCCGCCGCACGCTGGAAGGAGCACATCCATGGCCGCTGTCGGTCGCCCCCGCCGGTCCTGCCTCGCCGTGCCGGGTTCCAGCGTCAAGATGCTCGGCAAGGCTCAGGGCCTGCCGGCGGACCAGGTCTTCCTCGACCTGGAGGACGCGGTCGCCCCGCTGGCCAAGCCGGACGCCCGGAAGAACATCGTCGCCGCGCTGAACGAGGGCGACTGGGCGGGCAAGACCCGGGTGGTCCGGGTGAACGACCTGACCACGCCGTGGACCTACCGGGACGTCATCGAGGTCGTCGAGGGAGCCGGCGCCAACCTGGAGTGCATCATGCTGCCGAAGGTGCAGGACGCGGCCCAGGTGCAGTGGCTGGACCTGACCCTCACCCAGATCGAGAAGACCCTCGGCCTGGAGGTCGGCCGGATCGGCATCGAGGCGCAGATCGAGAACGCCGCCGGGCTGGTCAACGTGGACGCCATCGCGGCCGCCTCGCCCCGGGTCGAGACGATCATCTTCGGCCCGGCCGACTTCATGGCCTCGATCAACATGAAGTCGCTGGCGGTCGGCGCGCTCATCCCGGACTACCCGGGCGACCCCTACCACTACATCCTCATGCGCATCCTGATGGCCGCCCGGATGCACGACAAGCAGGCCATCGACGGCCCGTTCCTGCAGATCCGGGACGTGGACGGGTTCCGCGAGGTGGCCAAGCGCTCGGCCGCGCTGGGCTTCGACGGCAAGTGGGTGCTGCACCCGGGCCAGATCGACGCGGCCAACGAGGTCTACTCGCCGGCGCAGGCCGACTACGACCACGCCGAGCTGATCCTCGACGCGTACGACTGGTACACCTCGGAGGCGGGCGGCAAGCTCGGCGCGGTGATGCTCGGCGACGAGATGATCGACGAGGCGTCCCGGAAGATGGCCCTGGTGATCGCCGCCAAGGGGCGCGCGGCCGGCATGGCCCGTACCTCGTCCTTCACCCCGCCCGCGGCCTGACCGCCGGTGTGCCGCCCCGGGGAGCGGGGCGGCACCGCGTCGGTCAGAAGGTGGGCGTGCTGCCGCCCGTGTCGGCGTTGGAGATCGCGAAGATGATCGCCCCGACGTACACCACGATCAGCACCAGCATCAGGGCGGTGAGGATCCACCCGACGATGATCGCGGCCTTCGCCATGCCCTCGCCCTGCTCACCGGTCTCCCGGATCTGCTTGCGGGCCACGTGCCCCATGATCGCGCCGATCGGGGCGGTGATGCAGGAGGCGAAGCCGACCAGCGACAGCACCAGCGCCACGATGGCCAGGGTGTTGGTCTTGCTCGACGGTGGGCCGTACGGGGGGTAGGCCGGCGGCGGGTAGCCGGCCGCCGCGTACGGGTCGCCCCCGGGGGGCGGGTAGCCGGGCGCGGCGTATGGGTCGCCCCCGGCGGGCGGGTAGCCGGGTGCGGCGTACGGGTTGCCCCCGGCGGGCGGGTAACCGGGCGCCGCGTAGGGGTCGGCCGGGCTCGGCTGGCTCGGGATCGGGCTACCGGCCATCGGCATCGTCGGGTCGGCCGGCGGGCTCGACTGCGGACCCGGCCGGGACGGGTCGTGCCAACCACCGGACGGTGGGGGATAGCTCATCTGGATCATCTCCGTAGACGTGGTGTGGTCAGGGTAGTCAGTGGCCCGCCGCACCGAGGACCCCCTTTCCGGGTGCCGCGTTGCCCGCAACGTCCACAACGGGCAGGATCTCGGCATGGCACTTGACGCGCGCGGCGGTCGGTCGCGACGGGACGTGAGCCGTCCAGGGCTGGTACGGCGGCAGCGCGGCAGCGCCCCGGCCGGGCCCGCCGACCAGGATCAGCCGGCACCGCTCGCCGAGCCGGCCACCATGCGCCTGGACGGCCGGGTCGCCCTGGTCACCGGCGCCGGCAGCCCGGACGGCATCGGGTACGCGACCGCACACCGCCTCGCCGACCTGGGCGCCCGGGTGGCGATCGTCTCCACCACCCGGCGGATCCACGAGCGCGCCGGCGAGTTGGGCGTGACCGGGTTCGTCGCCGACCTCACCGACGAGGCCGAGGTGGGTGCGCTCGCCGACGCGGTGGCCGAGCAGCTCGGCGACGTCGAGGTGCTGGTCAACAACGCGGGCCTGGCCAGCCGGGCCAGCCCGGAGGTGCTGCGGCCGGTGGCCCAGCTCAGCTACGACGAGTGGCGCGGCGAGATCGACCGCAACCTGACCACCGCGTTCCTGTGCAGCCGCGCGTTCATCGGCGGGATGGCCGAGCGGGGCTGGGGGCGGATCGTCAACCTCGCCGCCACCGCCGGCCCGGTCAACGCGCTGCCCACCGAGGCCGGGTACGCGGCGGCGAAGGCGGGCGTGGTGGGGCTGACCAGGGCGCTGGCCATGGAGATGATCGCCGACGGGGTGACGGTGAACGCGGTCGCGCCCGGCATCATCCACACCGCGGCGTCCACCATGGCCGAGATCAAGCAGGGGCTGGGCACCCCGGTCGGTCGCCCCGGCACGCCGGACGAGGTGGCCGCCGCCATCGCCTTCCTCTGCTCGCCGGCCGCCTCGTACATCACCGGGCAGATGCTGGTGGTCGACGGCGGCAACAGCGTCCGGGAGGCGCAGTTCCGCTGACCGTCAGCGATAGCTGTGGTTGTCGGAGTTCGCCCAGATGGCCAGGCCGATCCAGCCGCAGCAGGCGAGCACCCCGAGCGCGGTGAAGACGTAACTGAGGATCAGCCCCCAGGTGGCGAGCTGGTCGCCCTCCTCGCCGGTCTGCCGGATCTGCCGCTTGGCCAGGTGACCGAGGACGATGCCGGCCGGCGCGAAGACGAAGGCGAAGACCAGCGACAGGATGGCGAGCACGTTGGGCCCGCCGCCGCGCGGTCGCGTTGGTCCCTGCCCGGGCGGCCCGTACTGCCCGTACGGGGGCTGCGGAGCGTACGGCGGCTGTTGGCCCCACGGTGGCTGCTGCGGGTGCCCGTACGGCTGCCCGTAGGACGGCGGCTCATACGGCGACGGCGGCTGGTCCGGCTCGCCGGGTGGTTGGCTCACGCCCGCTCGCCCCCTCCGTCGCAGGTGAACTGCCCTCTCTCTTGCGGACGCTACCCGCAGCGGTGAACCTTTTCACAGCGGTTGTGTGGACTGGTCACCTTGGCTCCCGCCGGTCGCGGGACCGATACTGACCGAGCGTTCAGTTACCCACGAGTAATGCGCCGATCCCCCGGAGGCTGAGATGGCCCGACTCGCCCAGACGCCCGGCCTGACCGATGTGCAGCGGTCGATCCTCGAGACCGTCCGGGAGTTCGCCGACAAGGAGATCATCCCGCACGCCCAGCGGCTGGAGCACGCCGACGAGTACCCCACCGACATCCTCGACGGGATGCGCGAGATGGGGCTGTTCGGCCTCACCATCGCCGAGGAGTACGGCGGCCTGGGCGAGTCCCTGCTCACCTACGCCCTGGTGGTCGAGGAGCTGTCCCGGGGGTGGATGTCGATCTCCGGCATCGTCAACACCCACTTCATCGTCGCGTACCTGATCTCCCAGCACGGCTCGGCGGAGCAGCAGGCCCGGCTGCTGCCGCGGATGGCCACCGGCGAGGTGCGCGGCGCCTTCTCGATGTCGGAGCCGGAGTGCGGCTCCGACGTGTCGGCGATCAAGTCCAAGGCGGTCCGCGACGGCGACAACTTCGTCCTCAACGGCCAGAAGATGTGGCTGACCAACGGGGCGTACTCGTCGGTGGTGGCCACCCTGGTCAAGACCGACACCGGGGCCGACTCGGTCTACGGCAACATGAGCACCTTCCTCCTGGAGAAGGAACCCGGCTTCGGCGAGACGGCGCCCGGCCTGACCATCCCCGGCAAGATCGACAAGATGGGCTACAAGGGCGTCGAGACCACCGAGATGGTGCTCGACGGCGTCACGGTCCCCGCCTCCGCCGTCCTCGGCGGCGAGGAGAAGGTCGGCCGGGGCTTCTACCAGATGATGGACGGCATCGAGGTCGGCCGGGTCAACGTGGCCGCCCGCGCCTGCGGCATCTCCATCCGGGCCTTCGAGTTGGCCGTCGCGTACGCCCAGCAGCGCCGCACCTTCGGCCAGCCCCTCGCCAAGCACCAGGCCATCGCCTTCAAGCTCGCCGAGATGGGTACGAAGATCGAGGCCGCGCACGCCCTCATGGTCAACGCCGCCCGACTCAAGGACGCCGGCCAGCGCAACGACGTCGAGGCCGGCATGGCCAAGCTGCTCGCCTCGGAATACTGCGCCGAGGTCGTCCAGGAGGCGTTCCGTATCCACGGCGGCTACGGCTACTCCAAGGAGTACGAGATCGAGCGGCTGATGCGGGAGGCCCCGTTCCTGCTCATCGGCGAGGGCACCTCCGAGATCCAGAAGACGATCATCTCCCGCGGCCTGCTCAAGGAGTACAAGCTCTGATCGGTGCGCCGGTCACCCGCCGGCCGGTTCCGGCGCGGTGACCGGCAGGCCCACCGCCAGCATCTCCGGCCGCGACCGGAAGTGCTCGATCGCGGCGACCAGCCGTTCCTCGGGCACCGCCGTGTCCCGGCCACCCGCCACCGGCGCCGGCTCCAGCGAAACCCACCTCGCCGGACGCAGCCGCACCCCGTCCACCCGGCCGTCCCGCTTGTGCGGGACGACCAGGTCGATGTTCGTCCAGCCGAACGTCCGGCGGCCGTGCCGGATCCCGGTCGCGGTGAGCGCCAGCCGCCCGGTGAACCGGACCTCCTCGTAGACCACCCGCCCGATGCCGGCGGCGACGCCGACCGCGAGCAGCGGCCGCAGCAGCCCGGCCCACCCCGACTCGTCGGGAAGGGTGCCGATCAGTCCCGACCCGATCGCGGCCATCGCCACCGTTTCGGCCGTCAGGTCGGCCCAGCCGGCGAGGGACCGCCGTGCCACCAGGCCGGGTTCGACCGACTTTCGGCCCGCCACCTGCGGCATCCACACCAGGCGGCCGTCGCGTCGGGGCCGCCAGCGTTTCGTCAGCCACCGCGCCCCGGCCGGCAGCCAGATGGCACAACTCGCCGCGAGGGTGTCGACCGGCGGCAGCCGGAACAGCCCGGCGGCCACCGGCATCGCCACGCCCGCGGCGGCCGCGGCGGCGAGCAACCGGCGCGCCCAGAGGCCGTCGCCGGGCGAGGGCCGCCGGCCGGGCAGGGGGAGGGGCATCTGCGCAGGGTACGGTCCCGCCGCCACCCCTGTGGAGCGCCGTCAAGCGGCGAGCACGGCTGCCGACGGGGTGGCACCGACGCCGTACCGTACGCCCGTGCCCATCCCGCCCCGCCGGTCCCCGCTGCCGCCCATCCTGCTGGTGCTCGTGCCGTTGGCGCTGCTCCAGTTCCTCTGGCGGTCGCTCCCGATGCCCGACACCGACGCGCCGAGACTGGTCAACGGAGTGCTCGTCCTCTCGCCGCCCGGCTGGCTGGAAGTCGCGGTTGTCGCCGTGGCGTGGACCTGGGCCGTGACCGCCGGAGTAGCCGCTCTGGCCGGCGCCGACCGTCCGCTGCGGCGGGCCCTGCGGCTGCTCCCCACCGTCGGTGCCGCGCTCGCCGCCGGCGTCGCTACGGTGCTCGCCGCCCTCTTCCTGCTCGGGCAGGTACTGCCGGCGGACGTCGAGCTGGTCTGGTTCGTCGGCGTTCTGCTCGCCGTGCCGGTCGTCCTGCTCCTGATCCGACAGGCCCTCGTGCTACCCCTGGCCGTGTTCGAGGACCTGCGCTGGGCGGCCGCCCGCCGAAGGGCGTTCTCCGGCGTGGGTAGCCACCTGGTGCACATCGCGATCCTGCTGCTGGTCGGCGTGCTCGCCCCGGCGGTGCTCACCGCCTGGGCGGTGGTCCAGGGTGAGGCGCTGGTGGCGGGACGCTTGCCGGGCCTCGCGTTCTGGCTGGGTCGGGATGCTCTTCTGGTGCTGCTGGCCGTCCTTCAGGCGGCGACCTTCGTCGGGGTGTACCGCAACCTTCCGCAGCCCCGATTGGCGCTGGCCCACGCGGTATCGCGCCGTGTCGGGCCTGGCTGGCACCGGGCGGTCCGGGCGCTCGCGCCACTGCCCCTGTTGCTGCCGACGCTGTTCGCCGGCGGCCTGGCAGCGGCGGGGCAACTCCCCGAGGTCTCCGTGCAAACCCGGCCGGAGTACGGCACGTTGGTCGCGCTGGCCTGGCCAGCCGGGCGCCACCCCGTTCTGGTCACCCAGGCCGCCGTGGAGGACTGCCTCGACGACCAGTGCCGTACGACGAGGCGGACAAAGCTGCCGGTCATGCTCTCCGGAACGGAAAGAGCTGCGGTCGCGGCGGACGGTTCCGTCTACCTGCTGACCGACGACCGGCTGGCATACTGCGACCCGCAGCGCGTCTGCCAGCGGGCCCCGAGTCCGCTCGACGCCATCCCGTGGCCGCCGAGGGGTGCGATCGCCCTGGCCCCCGACGGCCAGATCCTCATCGCGGTCGCCGTACCCGGGTCCGGCGCGTAGAAACAGCACGGCACGGTGCGGGAGGACAGCGAGTTGCGGCTTGTCCGCTGTCGTGACGTTCGGTGCACAGACCCGACCGTCACCCGGCTCGGAACGGTGCAGGAGGATCTTGCTCGCCCCTCCTCCCCTTACTACCGGGAGCTGCTGGTGGGCGTGGACCGGAGTGGCCGGCCGGTCGTGGCGTACCGCCCCACGGGCGGCTCGATGGTGTGGATCGCCAGCTGCGACTCGCCGGCCTGCACCAGCGCCCGCCTTGGCCCTCAGGGGGAGCCGGCCACGCCGAGCGAGGAGGAGTTGGCTGCCCTGCACTTCGACCGGCTGGTCCATCCCTGCCAGCAGTGCACCAGCGCGGTCACCGCCACCGCCGCTCGCCCCGGCGGGGGCAGCTACGCCGTGGCGGTCCTGCCCGGCCCGCCCGGCGCCCGGCTTCAGGTGGGATCCCAGGTGTCCGGGCCGCGCCGTGCCGCGCTCTGGGTCTGCGCGGACTTTCGGTGCGTGGCACCCCGCGAGATCCCGCTGACCGCAGTGGAGCCGTGGGCCGGCGGGGTTTCTCCGCTGTCCCCCAGGGACGTCTTCCTCCTCGCGGCCAACCCGGACGGCCGAGTGGTCGCGGCCCGACGGCTGTGGTCGGACCGGATCGTCACCGTCCGGCCCTGACCCGGGCCGGCGCCGACCTCAGCCCACCAGGCTGCCCGGCTCGCGATCAGCCGTCCGAGCCGGGCAGCCGTGCCGCCAGGTGCTCGCGGGCCCGGGCGACCAGGGCGGCGGGTCGTCGGCGTAGAGACGGATCTCGTGCACCGGCCCGCTCGGCCCGTTGGGTAACCGGACCGACAGCGGCTCGCGCAGCACGATGTCGACGCTGGTCTGCTTGCCGGTGGCGACGTTCAGCACCACGCCCGCCTCGTCCGGTTCGAGCTGCACGCTCCGGCCAGAGGGCAGCGAGCGGTAGCGGGCGTCGACCCGGGCGACGGCCGTCCACGGCAGCCGGAAGTCCACCGAGAAGCCGTTGCGGACACGCAGTCCCTCGACGTCGGCGGCGTGCGGGTGGATCCGCAGCGCGGCGAAGAGACCGATCATCCAGAGCAGACCCCAGATGCCGAGCGCGAGCACGGTGTGCCGCACCGACGGCCACGGCAGGGTGTGCCGGAGGATCAGGTCGAAGATCGGGATCTCGATCGCGGAGAGCGCGATGAAGGCGATGAGGATCGGCTTCACCACGCCGACGTAGCTGAACGCCGCCGCCCCGGGCTCCAGCGCCGGGGGCCGGCGGAGCAGCCACCGGCCCAGGCTGACCCACATCCCCACCTCGTACGCGATCACGCGACGCAGCATCGCGACGGCCTGCTTCGGCACGGGTCACCTCACCTTCCCGTTTGCATTGCAGTTGCAACGTAAACGCTGGGCCAGGGAAGTGTCAATGCAGTCGTATTGTGAAAGCATGGGGGCATGCCGAAGCGGGTCGATCACGGAGAGCGGCGCAAACTGATCGCCGACGCGCTGATGCGGGTGGCCGCCGAACGCGGGCTGGAGGCGGTCAGCCTGCGTCACGTGGCGGCGGAGGCCGGGGTCTCCTCCGGGATGGTGCAGCACTACTTCCGCACCAAGGACGAGATGATGACCTTCGCGCTGTCCGTGGTACGCGAGCGCAGCGAGGCTCGGGTAACCAGTGCCCTCGCGGCGCTGGGGGCCGACCCGCCCCCGCGTACGCTGCTGCGGACCATGCTGGCCGAGTTGCTGCCGCTCGACGAGGCACGCCAGGCGGACGGGCGGGTGGCGCTGGCGTTCCTCGCCTACACGGCGGTACGCCCCGCCGTCGCCGCCGGGCTGCACCGGGAGACCGCCGAGCTGCTGGCCTTCATCGCCGGGCAGATCCGGGCCGCCCAGGCGGCCGGTGCGGCGCAGGCCCGCGTCGACCCCGACCGGGCCGCGGTGGCGCTGCTCGCCGTCATGGAAGGGCTGGGCGTCTACCTGCTCGGCGGCCACTACCCACCGGAGACGGCGCTCGGCGCGCTGGACGCCCAGTTGGACCTCCTGCTCGGCACTGCACCGCCGGCCCAGCGCGGTCGCGCGGTGCCGCCCCGGCGCCCGCCGAAGCCCTGACCGGGCAGGTCAGCCGAGCCGGGTCAGCCCCGCCGCGGCCCGCTCCACGATGAGGCAGCGGTCCTCGACGTAGTCGATGCCGGCCTCCTCGGCGATCCGCCGCGCCTCCGCCGAGACGATCCCGAGCTGCAACCAGACCGCCGGCGCGCCGATCGCCACCGCCTGCCGGACCACCTCGACCGCGTCCTCGGCGGGACGGAACACGTCGACCAGGTCGACCGGGTGCGGGATGTCGGCCAGCGACGGGTACGCACGCTCGCCGAAGAGCTCCTCCACCGTCGGGTTCACCGGGATGATCCGCCAGCCGTACCGCTGCATCTCGGCCGGTACGCGGTGCGCGGCCTTGCGCGGGTCACGGGATGCGCCCACGACGGCGATCACGGCGGAGTCGGCGAGGAGTTGCTGGGCTGTGCGCACGCTGCGAGCCTAGCCCGGTCGTTCTCCGGCCGCCGCTCAGAGCAGCGTCAACTGTTCCGCCGCGGCCGGCGGCGGCTCGGGCAGCCTGCGGTTGTCGCCACGCTCGCCCCGGTGCAGCCCGTGCCGGCGGGCCGCGATCCGCACCCGCGCGGTCAGCTCTCGCTGGTACGCCTGCGGCGCGTACGCGCCCGCCCGGTAGAGCTGGCGGTAGCGGGGGACCAGCTGGGGAAACTCCCGGGCCAGCCAGTGCGCATACCACTCGCGGGCGCCGGGGCGCAGGTGCAGCGCGAGCGGCGTCACGCTGGCCGCCCCGGCCGCGGCGATCGCCGAAACGGTCGCCTCGATCGACTGATCGTCGTCGCTGAGCCCCGGCAGGATCGGCGCCATCAGCACCCCCACCTCGAACCCGGCGTCGGTGAGCTGCCGGACGGCGTCCAGGCGGCGGCGGGGGCTGGGAGTGCCCGGCTCGACCGCGCGCCACAGCGCCTCGTCGACGAAGCCCACCGAGTAGGAGAGCCCGACCCGGGTGACCTCGGCGGCCTGGCGGAGCAGCGGCAGGTCCCGCAGGATCAGCGTGCCCTTGGTCAGGATCGAGAACGGGTTCGCGAAGTCGCGTAGCGCCTCGATGATCGGCGGCATCAGCCGGTAGCGCCCCTCGGCCCGCTGGTAGCAGTCCACATTGGTGCCCATGGCGACGTGCGCGCAGCGCCAGCGTGGGGCGGCCAGCTCGCGGCGGACCAGCTCGCCGGCGTTGACCTTGACGATCACCTTCCGGTCGAAGTCCGCTCCGGCATCGAGGTCGAGGTAGGTGTGGGTGTTGCGGGCGAAGCAGTTGTGGCTGACCACGCCGTTGGCGATGAAGTCGCCGGTGCCCGTGGTGATGTCCCACAGCGGCAGGTCCAGCCCGAGGTCCTCGATGCTCACCACCCGCAGCGCTGCCTGGCACTTGAGCGCCGCCCCCTCGATGGAACGCTTGCGGGTGATGGCCGGGTCGGTCAGGTGGAAGAAGCGCAGCCTCTCGGGCAAGCCGCCCGTCAACCGGATCTGCCGCACTCGGTTCGGCAGGCCAGGATCCTCGAGCACCCAGGTGAGCCCGAAGTGGTTCATGGCGGCGCCGGTCTCCTCGAGGATCCGGTCGTCGCCGTTGCTGATCCGGAAGATGCCCCGGCTGCAACTGCCCTCCGCGTCGAAGATGCCGGCGAGGAAGCCCAGCCGCCAGTCGTCACCGGGAGCGTCCGGCCACCGGATCAGCTCCGTGATGGCCTCGATGTCGCGCTGCTCCGACGTCCGGATGGCGGTTACCGCCCGCCGGGTTGCGCTGGCGGGGGCGAAGGAGAAGCGCTCGGTCTCGACGCCCGCGTCCGTCAGGAATCGCTGCGTGCGGTCCAGCGCCTCGCCGTCGACGAGGGTCAACCGGAATTGGTGCACCGTCCCATGGGCGTACGAGCGGGCACCGAGGTGGGCGTCACCCCGCACCATTCCGCACAGGTAGCCCCGGCGGTAGTCGGCCGAGTGCTTCGGCGGGGTCGCGAAGCGGCCGGTGCCGATCAGGCGGTTGTTGGTGGTCAGGTAGGGGCGTCGTCCAGCACCGTTCATCGCGCCGGTCACGTACTTCCAGCCCCGGTCGGACAGGAAACGGTGATCGCCGCTGGCGACCAGTGTGGTGCCGTCCTCCAAGGTCACCCGGTAGGCCCGCTTCACCGTCGACCACTTGTCGAGAACCGTCGTAACGACGTACCGCCGGTAGGCGCCCCGCCGCTCGGTGCCGTAGATCCGGTCGCCCGGCTCCAGCTCGCTGATCGGCTTCGTCCGCCCGTCCGCCATCAGAATCGGGGTGTCGCCGGAGATGCAGTAAACACACGCATGGCTGCAGCCACGGTATGGGTTGATCGTCCACTCGAACGGCACGCGGGACGTGCCGGGCACCCGGTTGATGATCGACTTCGCCTGCACCTCGTAGAAGGTCATCCCGGCGAAGCCGGGGGTGTCGAAGGTGCGGACCGTCGCGCCGGGCAGCGCCAGCGGCAGGGGTGGAGTCGCTGGCGCTGCCCGACCAGGGACCCCCTCATCCGGGGGAGCGGAAAGGTTGTCCCAGCGCACGGGCATTATTCGAACACGTGTACGAGGAGAGTGCAAGTGACTCGCCGGACACCCGGGTCCGAACGCGGGGCGGCGGGTGCAGGATGGGGGGCATGGAGACGTCGACCTTCGTCTACGACGGCGACTGCGCGTTCTGCACCCGCTGCGCCGAGTTCATCGAGCGCCGGATCCCGACCCGGGCCCGGGTGCTGCCCTGGCAGTTCGCCGACCTCGACGCGCTCGGCCTGACCGAGGCGGAGTGCGAGGAGGCGGTCCAGTGGGTCGGCGCCGACGGCGTACGCGCCGCGGGGCCGGACGCCATCGCCCGGCTGCTCGGCGACAGCGGCCCGCTGTGGCGGATCGCCGGGGCCGGTCTGCGGTTCCCTCCGGTCCGGGCCGCCGCCTGGCCGGCGTACCGCTGGGTGGCCCGCAACCGCCACCGCCTGCCCGGCGGCACCGCGGCCTGCGCCGTGCCGTCCGCCAACCGGCCCTGACCACGTCGCCGAGCCCGCCGCCGACCGGGACCGCCGGTCGTGCGCCCGCCGCCGGGCGGACCTGCCAGGCGGTGCCGGGCCGGCCGGTCAGTTCGGCAGGCCGGTGCAGGCGACGCCGTCGATGGTGCACGACCTGGGCGTGGCGCTGATCGCCGCGCCGTTCACCCGGAACGTCACCCGGGCCGCGCCGCGGCCGGGCACCGCCCCGGCGCTCCCCTCCGGCACGAAGGTCCACGTCGCGCCGTCCCGGCTGGCCCGGGCCCCGGTGACCGAGCTGACCTCGAGCGACTCCCGGGGCAGCACGATGACCAGTTGCCAATCCGTCGCCCCGGCCGGGCCCGGGTTGGTGATCGTCACCGCGGCGCCGTAGCTGAGCAGGGCGGTGTTCTCGACGGCGAAGTCGGCGCGCAGTGCGACCGGCGTGGGCGGGGCGGCGCTGGTCGCCGACGGGGCGCTGCCCGACGGCCGGCCGACCGGCGGTGCGGCGGGCGGAGCGGTGGTCGTGGCGTGTGCGGACGCCCGGGGCGTGGCGCTGGTCGGTTCGGGCTGCTCGCCGGGCGTTCCGGTGGCCGGCGCGTCGGCCACCGCCAGGTCCGGTGGCGGCTCGACGGCCACCGGGGTCAGCCGTTCCGGCGTACGCAGCACCGTGACGACCGAGTACGCCGTCGCCAGCAGCACGCCCAGCGAGGCGAGGATGGCCACCTGGGCGAGGCGCGAGCCCCCGCCCCGGCCGGCGAGGGCGCGCCGGGCGGCCCGGGCCGCGGCGACGATCCCGTCCAACAGGATGATCGCCACGGTCCGCCGTGGCTGGGACGGTGGTGCCGGCACTGCGCCCTCCCCCTTTGAGATCGTCCGTCGGACCGGCGTCCGCGTCCTCCGGTCCCGCTGGCTCAGAGCGCGCGGAGCCCGGCGAGGATCGCCTCGAGCAGTTCCCGCGACGGCCTCCCGGACAGCGTCGGCGGCTCGTGCATCTCGATCAGCCCGGCCCCCAACAGATCGCCGAGCAGTACCCGGACGGTACCCAACGGCAGGTCCAGTCCGGCAGCTACCTCCGCCACCGACAGTGGACGCCGGCACCGCTCGACGATCCGGGCCTGTTCGGGAAACAGTTGCGCGGAGTCGGGCACCGCCCGTCGGGCGACCACCAGGGCGATGACGTCCAGTTGGCCGTGGTCGGACGCGGTCCGCCCGCGCGTCATCGTGTACGGGCGGGCCACCGGTCCGGCGTCGTCGTCGTACCAGGCCTCGTCATGGCCGCCAGTGGTCCGCACCGCTGTCCCCGCCTGTCGCCGCCCGAGCCGGAAGGTACACCGGCAGGTCCCGCTCGGCCTGCGCCGCGAAGAGCGCCACCTCGTACGCCATGTCGCCGACGTCGGCGTCACCGCCCATCCGGACGGTGAGGATTGCCCCGCCCCGGGTGGTGGCGACGAACACGAACGCGCGCGACATCTGCATGACCACCTGCCGCAGCGCGCCGGTGGCGCACACCCGGGTGGCGGCCAGACCCAACGAGTACAGGCCGCTGACCACGCTGGAGATCTGCTCGGCCACGTCATCCGTCACCTGTCGGGACCGGGCGAGCAGCAGGCCGTCGGGGGAGAGGATCACGGCGAACTCGGCCCCGGGCACCCGGTCGACCAGGCCGTCCAGGGCGGCGGTCAGGCTGTCCACGGTGGCCACTGGAGGTGTCATCTCGTCCTCTCGCTGCGTTCCCCGAGCGGGATCCCGGCGGTGTCGGGGCCGGTGGTGCCGGGTGCGGGCCGGCCGACCTCGGGGCGGCGCACCCGGGTGGGCAGCCCGCCCCCGTGGACATCCTCGGCCGACGTCCGCGGGCGCGGTACGCCGGCCGGCACCCGAGGCCGCGTCCCGGCAAGAGTGCCATCCTCGGGCCCGGTCCCGGTGACCAGGCCGACCGGAAGCAGCACGACGGCCGCGGTCCCGCCGCGGGGGCCCGGACGCAGCGAGACCCGGGCGCCGCAGCGGGCGGCGAGCAGGGCGGCGACGTACAGCCCGGCCCGGCCGGCGGGCGGGCCGTCCGGTGGCGGGTGGGCCAGCAGGTCGTTCGCCTCGGCCAGCGCGGCGTCGGTCAGGCCGGGCCCGTCGTCGGCGATCACCACGGAGCAGCCGGGCGGCCCCGGCTCACCGGCGACCCGTACGCTGGTGTGCTCCGGCGAGCAGGTCAGCCCGTTCTCGATCAGCTCGGCCAGCAGGTGGACGACGTCCGTGACGGCGCTCCCGGCGAGCGACCACGGCCAGTGCGGTGCGACCAGGACGCGGTGGTAGTCCGGCACCTCGGCGACCGCCCCGCGTACCACGTCGAGCAGCGGCACCGGCCGTCGCCAGCGGCGGGCCGGTGTCGCGCCGGCGAGGGTGACCAGCTTCTCGACGTTGCGCCGGATCCGGGTGGCAAGGTGGTCGAGCCGGAACAGGTCGGCGGTCTCCTCCGCCGCGCGATCGCGCCGCTCCATGGCGTCGAGCAGGTTGAGCTGGTCGTGCAGCAGGGCCTGGTTGCGCTGGGTGAGCCGCAGGAACAGCTCGCGGGTGGCCGCCTCGGACGCCGGGTCGCGCTGGCCGGCGGCATCGGGACCCGGCAGGTCGCCGGGGCCGGCCGGTGGAGCGCCGGCGGGCCCGGCTTCGACCGGCCGCATCCGGATCGTCGGGGCCTCGGTGAAGGGGAGCGAGGCCGGTTGGTCCGACCCACCGGCCAGCCGGCGCACGGTGCGGGACCAGCCGAACAGCACGACGAGCACCGCGACCAGCCCGAGCCCCACCACCGTGCCGGTCCGCGCGACCACCAGGGCGGCCCCCGGTGCGGCCCGCTCGACGCTGGTGCGCGCGGTGGTGATCACCAGTTCGCGCAGTCCGCTCAGCGCCGGGTCGACGGCGGCCCGCCAGCTCTGCGCGCTGATCCCGGTCGTGGCGCCGGCACCGGCCGTCCCGAGCAGTCGGTCCTCCAGTTCGCGCAGACGGGCGAACCGGGGACCCTCCACCAGCCGCCGGTGCTGGTCCTGGCCGGCGGCTGGCAGCTGCGCGGCCGCGGTGGTCCGGGCGTAGCGCTGGTTGGCCACCAGCTCGGCCAGCCGATGGCGCTCGTCGGCGCTGATCCGGCCGCCGATCAGGGCGGCGGTGAGCAGCGTGTCCTCCCGGGCGAGCAGTTCCCGCGCGCGGGCCAGCGCGATCACCGCGCCGGTCTCGCCGGCCAGCGTGGTCTCGCGCCCGCCCCACTCCGGGCCGTACACGGCGAAGGCGGCGTCGATTAGGTGGTCGTACCCGGCCACCGCGCCGGCCCGGTCGAGCCGCCGGTCGTCCACCGCGGCCCGGAGGGTGGCCAGCCCGGTCAACCGGCGGACGAGTTCGCCGGCCCGGTCCCGGACCGCGCCGGCGGTGAGCAGCCGCAGGTCGCGGCCCTCGGTGAACGCGCGCACCGGGTCGGCCGCCCGGTCGGTCCGGTCGCGCGCCGCGGCCAGTTCGGTGCGGGCCCGGCCGGCCCCGGCCAGCGCCTCGGCGGTGAGCCAGCGCTCCGCCTGCAGGTTGAGGATCAGCAGGTCGGTGGGCTGGCCGAGGGTGTCCGCCAGGGCCCGGACCCGGACCAGATCGGCGGCGTCCCGACCGGTCAGGACCGCCGCGTACGCCCAGAGGGTCAGCAGCACGGTCGCCAGCGTGGCGAGCTTCAGCCGGATCCGCCGGTCCGCCGGCGCCGGCTGGCTCACCGTGCGGCCCGTTCCGGCCACGGCTGCCGGCCCGCGCTGCTCGAGCGGTCGGCGACGACGGTGCGCAGCAGCGCCAGCAGCTCCGCCCGGTTGGCGCAGTTCAGCCGGGTCCGCATCCGCGCCACGTGGTGCTCCACCGTCTTGGCCGAGATGAAGAGCCGGTCGCCGATCTCCCGGTAGGTCAGTCCGGCCAGCACCAGCTCGGCCACCTCGTGCTCGCGTTCGCTGAGCCGGTGCTGCGCGGGGTCGGTGACGGCGTCGGCAACCCGTGCCGTCCCGTCGCCCGCCGTGGGCGGCTGCCCGCCCCGGGCGGTGGCGGGCCGGCCCTGGAGCACCCGCGCGCACTCCAGCAGGCTGGTCATCGCCCGTCGGTCGGAGGTGCGGATCGCGGCCTGCCCGGCGAGGCGGGCGGCGTCCCAGTAGAGCCCGGCGTCGTGGAGTCCGCGGGCGGCGGCCTCCACCCGGACCGGGTCGACCACGCCGCGCAGCACCTCGACCCAGTTCGCGGCGGCCGCGGAGACCACCGCGGCGTACCGGCTGTGGTCGGCGGCGGCGAGCAGGGCGGCGACGTGTTCGTCGGCGACCGCCGGTTCCTCGGCCAGGATCGCGGCGTGCAGCCCGGTCCAGTGCAGCGGCGCGCTCCACAGTGCCGGGCCGCCGAGCCGGTCCAGCAGCAGCCAGGCCTCCCGCAGGTACGGCTCCAGCCGGCCCAGGTCGCCCAGCCGGGCGCCGACGACCGCGAGTTCGCCCAGCGGCAGCAACGTGAACAGGTCGACGGGGTGCCGGACCACCGCCTCCAGCGCCGGTCCCCAGCCCTGGTGCAGCGCCCCGAGGTCGCTGTTGCGCCGGGCGATGCCCAGCCGGAGCGCACTGGCCAGAAGCAGGTCGCGGGACTCCAGCGGGCGCTGGTCGGCGGCCACCGCGGCGAGCCCCTCGGCCGCGGCGGCCGTGTGGCCCCGGACCATCAGGATCCAGGCCTGCAGCAGCCGGTGTCGGCGGGCCATCAGCGGCCCGCCGATGCCGGTCGAGACGGCCCGGTCCAGCACCCCCTCGGCGATGTCCAGCTCGGCACAGTGGATCGCGGTCAACGCGGCGAGCGCGGCCGGACTGTCCGGCAGGAGCACCGCCCGCCCGTCCGGCTCCAGCAGCGCGGCAGCCTGCACGAGCGTGGAGAGGGCGGTGGTCGGCGGGCCGGTGAGGCTCTCCCGTACGCCCTCGGCCATCAGCCGGGCGGCGCTGGCGTGCAGGGTGGGCGGTCCCCCGGCCCGGTCGTCGCCGGGCATGTCCGCGGCGGCGGCCGGGCGGCCGACGGCGAGCGCGCCGACGGCGGCGAACGCCGCGGCGGAGGGGCTGCCCGACCACCGGTACAGCTCGACGCTGCGGCTCACCTGGCCGCGGTGCGCGAGCGCCGTGGCGGCCACCGTCGCCGCCTCCACCCGGTCCTCCGGGTCGGCGGCGGCGAGCAGCCGGTCCGCCAGCCGCAGAGCGGCGTCCAGGTCGCCGGCGAGCGCCGCGGCGACCGCCTGGCGGGCGCCGGCCGGCAGTCCCGCCGCCGTGGCCGCGGCGAGCAGTTCGGCCGCGAGGGTGGGCTCGCCGCTCAGCGCCTCCTCGGCCGCCGCCTGCAGCGCGGGGGCGGGGCAGTCGCCCAGCACGCCGGCCGCGCGCAACGACAGGACCAGCGGGAGCACCGCGGCGCCGCGGCCGAGCTGCAGCTCGGTGAGCCGGCGCCAGACCGCGGTGCGTTCGGTGGCCGGGCTGAGCGCGATGACGGCCCGTCGCACGATCGGCGAGAGCCGGCCGTCGGCGCCTAGCAGGCCGGCCGCCCGGGTGGCGGTGACCAGCTCCTCCACCGCGTGGGGCGTCCGGTCGAGCAGCACGCCGAGCAGGTCCGCCGGCAGCGGCACGCCCGCGGCGACGGCCAGCAGCAGCCGCCGGACGCCGGATGCCAGCTCATCCAGGTCCGGCCCGAACTGGAGGACGGCCGGCCGGGGCGGTTCGGTCGAGACGGTGACCGGCTCCTCCTGCCCGCGCAGCCCGCGGACCAGCCGCTCGACGTCGCGCGGGACGCCGCCGGTCTGCGCGTGGACGAAGGCGACCAGGTCGTTCCGCCGGCCCAGTTCGGGCACGCCGGCGAGGTACGCGCCGGTCTGCTCGGGGGTGAACGGGGTGAGCACCACCTGCTGCCCGTCCCGCTTCAACGCGTCGGTCAGCTCGGCCAGCGCCGCCGACCGGGGCCACGGGCGGTAGCCGACGAGCAGCCGGTACCGGCGGGCGTCCACCAGCCGGCGCAGCGTCTCCAGCCGCGCGTCGTCGAGCAGGTGCGCGTCGTCGACCAGCAGCACCGCCTCGGGGTCGACCTGGCCTGCCGGGCTCGGGACACCCTCCAGCACGGTTGCCCCGGCTCGCTGGTGGGCCCGCGCCAGCTCGGTGAGCAGGGCCGTCTTGCCGTGGCCGCCGGGACCCGTCACGCCGACGGCGAGGGGCGTACCGGGGTCGGCCGCGACCGCCCCGAGCAGGGCCGTCGACCGCTTGCCCAGCACGAGCCGGGCCTCCGCCACGCTACTCATGATCATGGTGGTCATCCTTCGCGCCCGCGCCCCCGGGCCAACGCCAGGCGGGACGCCTTCGGCAGGTTCAGCGGACTGATCCGGACCGGGGGACGGGGTGGTGGCTCGCCGTGGCGGGCGTGGTGGTGCTCGTGGTGCCGCGCCGGGACGGCCGGTGCCGCCCCGGCGCCGCTGACCGGCGTGGCCGGGGGCGCCGACACCGGCCGGCGGGGGCGCGGGGACACCACCTGGCCGGCGGCGAGCGCCGCCCCGGTGGCGGCGGTCAGTTGGGGATCCGGCTCCACCTCGACGGGGACGGGGAAGGCCGCGGCGACCAACTCGGTGACCAGCGGGATCCGGGCGGAGCCGCCGGCGAGCAGGACGCCGTCGAGCTCCGCCGGTGTCAGGCCGGCGGAGTGCACGGTCCGCACCAGCAGGTCGACGGTCGCCCGCACGGCTGGCCGGATCAGGTCCTCGAACTGCGTCCGGGCCAGCGGCACCCGGACCGGCCCCGTCGGCAGGGTCAGCATGACGTCGGTCTCCGTGACGACGGTCAGCTCGCGTTTGACCCGGTCGCACTCCCGCAGCAGCCCGCGCAGCGGGTACGTCTCCGGTCGTGCGGTGCCGGTGAGCTCCCGCCCCAGCAGGGTACGGACGTGCTCGGCGAGCGCCTCGTCGAAGTCGGTCCCGCCGAGCGGGTCCAGGCCCTGCGGCAGGCCGAACGCCTCGTACGTGCCCCGCGGGGTGCGGCGGACCAGCGCCGCCTCGAAGGTGCTGCCGCCCAGCGCGTAGACGGCGGCCGTGGTGCCCGGGAAGCCGCGCGCCGCGTGGCTCTCGGCGACGGTGACCGGGCGGGGCAGCAGCGTCACGTTGCGCAGGTCGAGGTGCCACAGTGCCCGGTGCAGCAGATCGCGTCGGTGTGCGCCCCACGCGGCCGGGTGGCTGAGCACGATGGCCTCGGCGAACTCGCCCTCCCGGGCGGAGACCCGCTCCACCACCCACGCCGCCAGTTCGGCGACCAGGTTCTCCGGCGGGCACGGCTCGCCGCCGAGCAGCAGGGGCACGTCGTCGCCGACCCGGCGGACGAAGTCGCGGGTGGTGCGGCCGGGGTCGTCGGTGGTGGGCTCGCCAACCGTGAGCGACCCGTCGGGCAGCAGGTGCAGCACCGACGGTACGGCGGGCGACCCGGAGTCCAGCGCGACGACCTCGGGGCGGGCCCAGGTCTCGCCCCGCCGCCGGGCGATGGCTGCGACCGTGCTGGTGCTTCCGATGTCCATTCCCAGGACGTACGGCATGTGTTTCTTCCTCCACCGAGAGTGGCCCTGGCGACGGTGTCGACACCGTGGCGACCCACCCCGGCGAGCCCCGTGAGCTCCTACTTTCGTACCAGAGATGACTCCCGTCCCGGTACCCTAACTCTAGCCGGACCGGCTCCCCCTCTCCCCCTAACGCACGAGGGGGAGAAGGCCCTAATCCGTTCCCGGTCGTTGCGGGTCGCTCCCCGATGACCACAGCGGCCCCCCGGCCATAGCTTCAGTGTCGAAGCACGACGGTGCTGACGCTACGTTCGAGGAGAACCGGCCCATGGATTCGCAACAGAGCCTGCATGTCAACTCGCAGCAGTCGGTGGATTCGTCCCAGACGCTGCACGACTTCGTGCTCAACCTGCTCACCGACCCCGACGCGCGGTCGGCCTTCGACCTCGACCCCGAGGGCGCGCTGCAGGCCGCGGGGCTCACCGACGTCACGGCTGCCGACGTGCAGGACGTGGTGCCGCTGGTGGTCGACTACGCCGCCCCCGGGGCGGGGCTCGCGCCGCTTGCTCCGGTGGCCGGGCAGCTCGGGCTCGACCCGCTGGCGAGCGACACCAGCGACGTGGTCGGCCAGCTCGCCGCCGTGCCGCAGCAGATCAGCGTCAACAGCTCCCACGCCGGGGTGGACGCCTCGGCCGGCGCGCTGGGCGCCATCGCGGTCGACCCCGCCGGCCTGTACGCCGGGGCGGCCGTGCTGCCGGGCATCGGCCTGGGTATCGGGCCGGGTGGCCTCGCGACCGACCTGACCGGGGCGCACGACGTCGCGCACACCCTCGACTCCGACGTGGTGGGCACGGTGGACAACGCCGTCGACCCGATCGTCGGGGACCTCGCCGGTACGGCCGGCGACCCGCTCGGCACCACCACCGACGCCGGCGCCGGCCTGCTGCACGGCGACGGTGCCCTCGGCGGTGACCTGGGCCTCCTCTCCGGCACCCAGGCCCAGGTCAACGGCGTGGTCGGTTCGCTCGGCGTCGACCACACCCTGGGCGGGCTCGGCCTGGGTGACGGCGCCGCCGGCGTGGTGCCGCCGGTCCACGTGCCGGCCACCGTGGACGGCGTCACGCAGCACGTGAACGGCGCCGTGTCCGGCGTCACCGGCACGGTCGACGGGGTGACCGGCACGGTGGGCGGCCTCACCGCCGGGGTGACCGGCGACTCCGGGGTCCACGGCAGCGCCTCGGTCGACGGCGACGTGCACGCCTCCACCGACGGCGGCCTGCTGGGCGGCCTGCTCTGACGGAGTTCCAGACAGGAGCGGGAGGCCGGCTCGACGGCCTCCCGCTCCTGTTCCGCTTCGGGGCCCACTTGATAATTGAGCCGAAATCCGCACACTTGGTGCAGTGATCGCGGCGATCTGGCTGGACGTGCTCGACGAGATCGCCCGTACGTGCAGCGCACACGGGCGAGGTGACCTGCTTCAAACGGTGCGCCGGAAGCGGGTCCAACTGCTGGACCCCAGGTTGCGGGTGCTGGTCATCGGCGAGTCGCACCAGGGCAAGAGCCAACTGATCAACGCCATCATCAACGCCCCGGCCTGCCCGGTCGGCGACGGCCACACGACGATGCTGCCGACCGTGGTGCAGCACGCCGAGGTGCCGTCGGCCGCCGTGGTGCAGACTCCGCCGGCGACGCCGGCCCGGTCCGCCGGCAGCGCGGTCCCGGTGACCACCGAGCGCATCCCGGTACCGCTGGACCGGGTCGCCGCAGGGGTGGCCGGCGCGCTCGGCCGCCGGGCCGGCGGTGGCCCCGCCCATGTCGAGATCGGACTGCCCCGCGGCCTGCTCGGCGCCGGACTGGTGCTGGTGGACACCCCGGGCACCGACGAGGTCGCCGCGCTCGGCGCGGCCGGCCCGACCGCCGCGCCGGCCTGGGCGGACACCGTGCTGCTGGTCTCCGACTCCACCCGGGAGCTCTCGGCCGGCGAGCTGACCATGCTGCTGCACGTGGCGCGGTCGCACCCGAACGTGGTGGTGGTGCAGACCAAGACGGATCTCGTACCGGACTGGCGCGCGGTCGCCGAACGCAACCGGCAGCACCTGGCCGACGCGGGCGTGCCCGCCCCGGTCATCCCGGTCTCGGCGGTCCTGCGGCTGCGCGCGGCCGTCGCCGACGACCGTGAGCTCAACGCCGAATCCGGCTTCCCCGTGCTGATCGCCCGGTTGCAGCAGGACCTCGCCGGCAAGTCCGACCGCCTGGCCCGGGCCGCGGTCGGCGTGATCGCGCGGACCGTGGTGGAGCAGCTCGCCGCGCCGCTGCGCGCCGAGTTGGCGAGCCAGGAGGCCGAGGAGCAGTCCGGGCCGATCTCCCGGTTGCACGCGGCCCAGCGCGAGGTCGACGAGCTGCGTCGCTGCTCCACCCGGTGGCAGAACACGCTGGCCGACGAGATGGGCGACCTGCTCTCCGACATCGAGTACGACCTGCGCGACCGGACCCGGCAGATCCTGCGCCAGGTCGAGGAGGCGTTCGACGAGGCGGACCCGCTGGTCAGCTGGGACGCCTTCCAGGAGTGGCTGGAGCGCAGCCTCCTGGAGGCGGCGGCGGCGAACCACGAGTGGCTGGCCCAGCGCTGCGACTGGGCCGCCCGCCGGGTGGCCGACACCTTCGCCCGGTACGGCGATGACGTGCTGCCGCCGTGGTCGCTGACGACACCGCCGGATCTCGACGACCGGCTGCCGGAGATCGAACGGCCGCAGATCGACCGCTTCACCCCGAGCCAGAAGCTGATCACCGGCATGCGTGGCTCGTACGGCGGCCTGCTGATGGTCGGTCTGGCGACGACGCTGGCCGGGATGCCGATGATCAATCCGCTTTCGATCGGCGTGGGCGCCCTGTTCGGCGGCAAGAGCATCCACGACGAGAGCAGGCAGCTGCTGCGCCGCCGGCAGGCGGCCGTCAAGACGGCGATCCAGCGGCACGTCGACGACTTCTTCGTCCGGATGACCAAGGAGCGCCGGGACACTGCCCGGCAAGTGCAGCGGATGCTCCGCGACCACTTCACCGCGCTCACCGAGGAGCTGCAGGAGGCCATCATCCGGTCGTTCCGCAGCGCCAAGCAGGCCGCCGACACCGACGCGGCCGTCCGCGACCAGCGGCAGCGCGAGATCCGGCTGAAGATGACCCGGCTGGCGGCGCTCTTCGAGCAGGCTCAGCAGCTGACCGGCGGGCGGGCCGCCCCGGCGTCGCTGGGGCCCCGGGCATGACCGTCGGGCTGCGGCTGGACGAGGCGGTGTGGGGGTTGCTGCACCAGGCCCTCCAGCTCTACCGGGACAATCCGCGGGCCACCGACCGTCTCCGGCACCAGTTGGCCCGGCTGGAGCAACCGCTGCGGATCGCGGTCGCCGGCCCGTGGCGGTCCGGCAAGTCGACCCTGCTGAACGCGATCATGGGCGAGGAGGTCGCGCCGGTCGACGGGGTGGACGGCAGCAGCGTCTTCACCTGGTACGAGGACGGGCCGCAGCCGAGTGCCACGGCGTACTCGACCAGTCATCCGCCGCAGGAGCTGGCGATCGCCAAGTCGGCGACCGGGATGCGGGTGGACCTGGTCGGCTGGCGGGCGGGCGAGCTGCGGGACATCGTGGTGCAGTGGCCGACCCGCACGCTGCGCCAGGTGACGCTGATCGACACGCCGGCCACCAACCTCGACGAGCAGGGCCGGGCGCCGGTGATGGAACGGGTGCTGCGGGACGCGGACGCGGTGCTCTACCTGACCCGCGACGGCCGCGACAGCGACCTGCGGGTGCTGGAGACCAGCCGGGAGAGCGCCGTCGGGCAGGCCGCCGCGGTGAACGTGGTCATGGTGCTGTCCCGGGTGGACGAGACCGGCGGCGGACGGATCGACGGTCTGCTCACCGCCCGCCAGCTCGCCCGGCGACTGCAGCGCGACCCTCGGGTGAACGCGCTCAGCGTGCTCGTCGTCCCGTGCACCGGCCAGCTCGGCCTGGCCGGCAGGATCCTCAGCGAGTCGGACTACGCCGTGCTCGCGGAGCTGGCCCGGGTGCCCCGCCCGGAGCTGGAGCCGCACCTGCTCTCCGCCGACCGCTTCGTCCGCGGCGAGTTGCCGGTCCGGCTGGACGCCGGGGTACGCGCCGCGCTGCTGGACCGGCTCGGGCTCTTCGGGCTGCGGCTGGCCACCACGCTGATCCGTACCGGCTGTGACAGCCGGGCGAAGCTCTCCGCCGAGCTGATCCGGCGCAGCGGCCTGACCGAGCTGCGCGAGTCGATGGCCCGTTGCCTGATCGACCGCCGGGACACGCTGAAGGCGCGGTCGGCGCTGGCCGCCGTGGAGGCGCTGCTGCGGGCCGAGCCCGGCCGGGGTACGGACGAGCTGCTCGGCCGGGTCGAGCAGATCCTCGCCGGGGCGCACGAGTTCCGCGAGCTGCGCCTGCTCGCCGCGCTGCGTACCAGCCGGCTCGGGTTCGACGCGGAGTTGGCGGCCGAGGCGCAGCGGCTGGTCGGTGGCGACGGGGTCGGCCTGGCGGCCCGGCTCGGCGTCGAACACGACGCGACCGTGCAGCGGCTCTGGGAGGTCGCCGCCGAGGCGCAGTGGCGGTGGCGGAACCGCGCGGAGGACCCGCTGCTACGGCTGGCCCAGCGGCGCGGCGCCCAGGTCGTCGCCCGCAGCTGCGAGGGGATGATCGCCGAGCTGGCCGAGGGCGGCCGGTGACCGCCGGCGGCGGAGCAGGCTGATCGGGCGGACCCGCTCCAGCGGCAGGAAGCTGGTCATCGCCACCAGGTGCGGCGCGAACGAGATGGTGATCGTCGCGATGGTCACCAGGTGGAAGGAGTAGAAGAAGCCGACCGCGGCCAGTCGCCACCGCTCCGGGAGCACGAAGACCAGCGGGCTGAACAGCTCGAAGGCGAGGATGCCGAACTGGGCGACGATCAGCAGGTGCGGCACCTGGGCGACCAGGTCGGCCAGGTCGGTGCCGCGCCGGATGATCGCCCGGGCCAGCACCGAGCCGGTGGCCCAGTCGAGGCCGCCGAAGCGGAACTTGGCCCAGGCGGCCAGAAAGTAGGTGCAGATCACCGCGATCTGGGTGACCCGCAGTGCCCAGCCGCCCGCCTCGGTACGCGTCGGGTCGCCGTGCCGGGCACGGCCGGCGGTGGGCAGGGCGGCCAGCGCGACGAGGAGCCCGAACCGGTCGTGGTCGACCTTGCCGTAGCTCATCGCCACGATCATCCACTCGAAGTAGAGGGCGAAGACCGCCCAGCCGAGCAGTCGGGGTGCCCGCCCGGTCGCGGCGAGCAGGGAGAGCGCCAGCAGCACCCAGAAGATCACGCCGACCAGGGCCGGGGTGGGGGTGGGCAGCGGGAGCAGCCGGCCGACCAGCAGCGGCTGGTAGAGGTCGCCGGGCACGTCGACCCGGGTGCGTACCCAGGGGGTGAAGACGACCAGGTCGGCGGCGACGAAGAGGTAGACGAGGGTACGGAAGGCGGCCACCCGGCCGCGCGGGATCGCCTCGGTCAGCCAGCGGGTCACGGGGTGGCCTGCCAGCGCACGGCGGTCCGGTCGGTCCAGCGCCCGGTCGGGCGGCCGCCCTGGATGTCGTACCAGCGGACCACGATGCGGACCTCGACCAGCGCGGGGGCGGCGGGGTGCCGTTCGGCGTACGCGTCGGCGACCCGGCGCAGCAGGCTCGGGTCGGCGGTGTAGCGGTCCTGCTGGCCCTCGATCTCGGCGCGGCGGATGCCGGTGGCGTCCTGGCCGAGCGGGACGAGCGCACCGGTGCGGTCGACACCCTCGACCCGGGTGTCCGGCGCGGGCGCGTCCGGCGGGTCGGAGGTGGAGTACATCCGGAACGGACCGAACGGAAAGTCGTCGTCGGTGCCCCGGACGGTGCCGGCGAGGAGCAGCGCCAACCCGAGCACGGTGGCGCCCAGCCGGACGCGGCGCCCGCGGGTGGTCAAGGTCTCCATCGGCTGGTCACGATACGGGATCGGGACCTGCCCACGGCCTCCTTCCGTCGTCCAGTCCTCGCTGGCCGTGTCGCTTGGTCCCGCCGGCCGGCCGGCAGCCGACGCGGCCCGCGGGCGAGCCCGGCCGGGCGGCGGAGGTGGGCGCGGCCCGGTGCCCGGGAGACGACGACGGCCGGGCCCCCGGGAGCGGGGACCCGGCCGTCACCGGAGTCGTCAGTGGGTCAGTGCTTGTGCTCGGCCAGCTGCTTGCGGACCTCGTCCATGTCCAGCTTCTCGACCTGCTCGATCAGGTTCTCCAGCGCGGACTCCGGCAGGGCGCCCGGCTGGGCGAAGACGATCACGCCGTCCCTGATCGCCATGATCGTCGGGATCGAGCGGATGTCGAACTTGGCACCCAGCTCCGGCTGCGCCTCGGTGTCGACCTTGCCGAAGACGATGCCCGGGTGTTTGTCGGACGAGCGCTCGTAGACCGGGGCGAAGCGCTTGCACGGGCCGCACCAGTCGGCCCAGAAGTCGACCAGGACGATGCCGTCCTTCTCGGTCACCTCGTCGAAGTTGGCCGTGGTCAGCTCAACCGTTGCCATTGCTCTCTCCGATCAGCGCGGATTGCCTACGTCCGATGGAACCAGGGCGGACGTCCTTCCATTCCCGTGACGTACGCGACGAAACGCAGCGCAGCGCTGCGGTGACGCTGGGAGGTATCGAGCGAAATCTGTCTCATCAGGCATGCGGATCGCAAGTGCACGTCGCATTTGCGTGACCGCCCGTGATGGGAGCGCTTCCAGAGAGATCGACGCGATCGAGTCCGGTGAATCAGCAATCTGACGCTTGACAAGGAGGTATCCGACGTGCAGAGATCGCTTCCTACGCGGGCATCCGTCACGCACCGTATTGTTACAAAAGGATAAATGTGATGTCCGTCTCTGTTGGTATGGCGTTGCCGTGCGGCAGAATCTTGGGCATCAGAGCGTGGGCGGCGGGTGCCGGGGAGGGCCCCGCCGCTCATTGCGTCTCCACCCGGATCGACCCCGGTGTGACATTTCCGCATCGCCAGCGCCCCTGTCGCCGCCTTAACAAGCGGTAAGGCATGCTGTGCCGAACTCCATCGCCGTCCGTCGAAGGGGACAAGGATGCAGTTCGGCCGCTACTACGAGGAGTTCGAGGTCGGCGCGGTCTACCGGCACTGGCCGGGCAAGACGGTCACCGAGTACGACGACCACCTCTTCTGCCTACTCACCATGAACCACCATCCCCTGCACCTGGACGCGCACTACGCGGAATCGGCGACCCAGTTCAAGCGGAACGTGGTGGTCGGCAACTACATCTACTCGCTGCTGCTGGGCATGTCGGTGCCGGACGTCAGCGGCAAGGCGATCGCCAACCTGGAGATCGAGTCGCTGCGGCATGTCGCCCCGACCTTCCACGGCGACACCATCTACGGCGAGACCACGGTGCTGGACAAGCGGGAGTCCTCCTCGAAGCCGGACCGCGGCGTGGTCGCGGTGGAGACCCGGGGCTACAACCAGGACGGCACGCTGGTCTGCGTGTTCCGCCGCAAGGTCATGGTCCCCAAGAAGGAGTACGCGGCCGCAGCCGCACCCGAGGGCGTCGACCCGGAGCGGCCCAGCTTCCCCGAGCCGCGCTGACCTGCCAACGTAGGGCGCGAAGGACCCCTTTCCGATCCGTGGGGAAGGGGTCCTTTTTCCGTTCCTCGGCATATGCTGACGCCGGAGGTCCCGCGATGAGCGAGCGGAGCGAGCGAATCATCAGGCTCAGCGCGTCGATGCCTCATGCCACCCCCGAGCGAAGCGGGGCGGCGGCATGAAACCCTCCGTCGCTGGGGAGCCGCCCTCTGCCGGACGCCGCGTCGCGCCCCTGACCACCGCCGTCTACTCCACGGCGGAGTGGGATCTGTTGACCGACCTGCCGGGTCGGGTCCTTGTCGCCGCCGCCTCGCCCGGGCCCGGACGCCCGCCGCGCGGGGTCGCCGCCGGGCTGGCCGGCCTGGATGCCGTGGCCGCCGGCCGGGCCTTCGACAGCGACCTGGTCCGGGCCGTGGTCTCGGCGATCTACGCCCGCCACGACGGCGCCACCGACCGGGACGAACGCCTCACCGACCTGGTCGACCTGCTCGCCGCCTGCCGGGCCGCGGTCCGGGTGCTCCGGCGGCGGGCCGACCCCGCCGACGCCGCCGCCTACCGGCAGTGGGTGGAGTCGGTCGCGGCCCGGGTCTGCCGGGCCGGGGAGGCCGGGGCGAGCCCGGCCGACCGGCGCTTCCTCGACCGGCTCGCCGGCGCGCTCGACCTGCGCTGACCGCCAGCTTTGCGGCCCGGCCGGCCGGTCGCCGTGGTCAGCCGCCCTTCTGCACGCCCTGCGCCTCGGCGAGCACCAGCCGGGCGATCACCTTTCCGGACTGGTCATAGAGGGTGCAGACCCCGCGCCGCCCGCCGGGCAGGTCCGCGGTCAGGGGCCAGCCCGCCCGTGCGGTCCAGAACAGCGTGTCGCCGGAGCCGCCGCCCCAGGGCGCCAGGGTGAGGGTGGCGGTCGGGTAGCCCGGCTGGGCGATGGTCGCCCGGGCCACCCGGGCCGAGGCGAATCCGTACGTGATCAGCCGGCCGTCCGGGGCGGGGCGCTCGCGTACCTCGAAGAAGGGCAGGGCCTGGGTGTCGCCGTAGGCCGAACGGAAGTCCTCGTCCTCGGGCATGCGGGGCAGATAGTGGCCGGTGCGCGTGTCGAACCAGGCGATGTCGATGAAGCGGCCGCTGGCGGCGGGGCTGAGCACCAACTCGTCGTCGCCGATCCGGATGCCGGTGCGCAGCACCCGGTCCGCCGGCTGGGCACTGGGATTCGGCCACGGTCCCGGAGTCGGCCCGGCGGTGCCCGAGCCTGACGAGGGGGCTGTCGGCGTCGCGCCGCCCGGCGCGGCCGTCCCGCTGGTCGGGCCGCAGCCCGCCGTCGCCAAGCCGGCGAGCAGCAGCGCCGTCGCGGTCCGCCGTACCCGTGTCCTCATCCCGCACCCCCGTCGATGGCCGAGAAGCGTAGGCGACCGGAGACCGCTTCGGAGGCCGTGCGGTGACGGACACCGGACACCGGCCCGCCGAACCCTCGCCGCGGGCGGCGCGGACCAGGCCGTACGCTCTGGAAACCGTGACCGACGACCAGCTCGACGTGGGTGTGGGGCCGTGGCCCGGCGACCCGCCGGACGACCCGCGGTACGACCCGGAGCTGCTCGCCGCGGGCGACCGGCGCAACGTGGTCGACCGCTACCGCTACTGGCGCCGGGAGGCCGTGGTGGCCGACCTGGACCGGCGCCGGCACGACTTCCACGTGGCCATCGAGAACTGGCAGCACGACTTCAACATCGGCACGGTGGTCCGCAACGCCAACGCCTTCCTCGCCGCCGAGGTGCACATCGTCGGGCGGCGGCGGTGGAACCGGCGCGGGGCCATGGTGACCGACCGCTACCAGCACGTCCGGCACCACCCGACGATCGAGGAGTTCGTGGCCTGGGCGGCGGCGCAGCGCCTGCCGGTGGTCGGCATCGACAACCTGCCCGGCTCGAAGCCGCTGGAGACCAGCACCCTGCCGCGCCGCTGCGTCCTCCTCTTCGGCCAGGAGGGACCGGGGCTGTCCGACGCCGCCCGCGCCGCCTGTGAGCAGCTCTTCTCCATCGCCCAGTACGGCTCGACCCGGTCGATCAATGCCGGGGTGGCCAGCGGCATCGCCATGCACGCTTGGATCCGGTCGTACGCCGGGCCGCCGCCGGACTGACCGGTTTCCCGGATCCCGCCGCTCCGCTTGACGCCCCGCCGCGCCGGGGCGACGGTGGAAACGTGAGCGTCGCGGTGAGTTGTCCGAGGTGCGCGGGCCCGGTCCGGGAGCCGGACCTGATGCACGGTGAGTCCCGATGCCTGCGCTGCGGTCCCGTGCCGCCGCTGCACGTTCCCGAGCGCATCGGTGCCGGGATCCTGACCAGCGTGGTGGAGCGGGTGGCCGCCGACGCCGAGCCGCCCGACCGGCGGGGCGTGCCGCTGTGGTGCCCGTGGCCGCTGCCCGCCGGGTGGACGCTGACCGGGGTGGCCTGGGCGGGCGACGACCGGAGCGGGGTACGCGCCACCGCGGTTGCCTGCGCCGGACCGGCCCCCCTCGACGGTGGACCGGCCGACCTGCTCTTCGTGGCCGAGGAGCCGGGCGTCGGGCTCGGGTCGCGCTTCGCCGGGCTGCCCGGTCCCGACCCGGGACCGCAGGTCGCGGAGGCGCTCGCGGACCCCGGCCCGGGTCACCCCGAACGGGTGCCGCACGCCAAGATCCGGGTGGGCGGCCACCCCACTCCACTGTGGCTCGTGAATTCACCAACGGATCGAAGTGCGTACGCTGGCGAGGCTCGGGGAATGTGGCTGCATGCGATAGCCTGGCCGGCGAGTGCGGGTCACCTCCTCGCGGAAGAAGTCGTGCTGCACGACCTCACCGAGTGGACTCCGCCCGAACTCGTGTACGGCGCACCATCCCCGTACCTGCACGGGCGGGCCTGACCGGCCCGCACGGACGGGTCGGGGAACGTACGCAGATATTCACTGTACGACACCATACTGATACTCTGGGTGCCACTGCGGTAAACCCGGCGCCGCGCGAGAGGATGGCCCGCTATGGTCAAGAAGGTCCTCACCTGGGCCGGCATCGCATTCTTGATCTTCTTCGTTGCGTACCGGCCGAACTCCGCCGCCGACGTGTTCAAGTCCCTCGGCGGCGGCATCATGGACATCGCGCAGGGCTTCGGCGACTTCTTCACCAGCCTGGTCGCCTAGCCGCCGATGGGAAGCCCCTCCGGTCCACCGTTCGACCCCGACGACCCCGATCGCGAGCGCCGGGAGCGCGACACCGAGCCCATCCCCCGGATCGAGCCCGACGAGGGTCCCGGCTTCGCCGCCGGAGCCGGCTACGGCGACGGCCCCTCCCTTTCGGACGACGCCGCCTTCGGTGACGGCCCCGGCTACGCCGGCGAGGGCCGCTCCGGCCGCGCCTGGATCCGCGACCCCGAGGGCGGCTACCAGCCGCCGCCGATCAGCGAGGAGGAGCTGGCCGGCCTGCGGGCCGACGCCAGCGGCGGGACGCCCCGTCGGGTGCTGCCGCTCGAGGACGAGCCGAGCCCATTGGCCGCGCGCTACCTGTTCCCCACCGAGCGGTTCCGCGGCGAGTGGAAGCGGCACTGGGTCTACATCGCCAAACCGCTGATCATCGGCATCCTGGCGACGTTCATTCTCGGCTACCTCTCCGGCTTCCTCGCCGGACGGCAGACCGGCGCGCTGACCACCGTCGCCGTGCTGCTGTGGTTCCTGGTGATGGGCTGGGTCGCCTGGCAGGTCGCCGAATGGTGGTACAACCGCTTCATCCTCACCAACAAACGGGTGATGGTGGTGGACGGCATCGTCACCCGACGGGTGGCCATGATGCCGCTCGTCCGGGTGACCGACATGAAATACGAGCAGTCGCCGGCCGGCCGGGCGCTCAACTACGGCACCTTCGTGCTGGAGTCGGCCGGTCAGGAGCAGGCGCTCCGTGAGATCAAGAGCCTGCCCAACCCGAACGAGCTCTACCTGCGCGTCGTCGAGGAGATGTACGAGCCGCAGGCCGTCGAGGCCCGGTTGGGCAAGGAGGCGGACGAGGCCAAGGCCGACGACGGCGCCTGAAGGTTTTCGTCCGAACATCGGAGAAACTGCACACCATTTGCCGTCGACCCGGCACCCCGGCACGTGGCAACCTGCGAGGCAGGACGGGGCGCGGAGGTGAGCGGTGGCGAGCAGGGACCCGCTGGAGGAGGAGTTCCGCGAGTTCGTCGCGGCCCGCTCCGGGGCCCTGCTGCGCACCGCGTACCTGCTGACCGGGGACTGGGCGACGGCCGAGGACCTGCTTCAGACCGCGCTGACCAAGACGTACCTGGCCTGGAAGCGGCTCGGCGGGATCGAGGCCATCGAGCCGTACGCCCGCCGGGTCATGGTCAACACCTCGACGAGCTGGTGGCGGCGGCGGTGGCACGGTGAGCGCCCGACCGAGGTGCTGCCCGAACGGGCCGGGGTCGACGAGATCGAGCAGCAGCTCGACCGGGACGCGCTCTGGCGACACCTGCAGGCGCTGCCGGCCCGGCAACGGGCCGTGCTGGTGCTCCGGTTCTACGAGGACATGTCCGAGGCGCAGACCGCCGCGCTGCTGGAGATCTCGCCCGGCACCGTGAAGAGCCAGACCTCCCGCGCGTTGAACACCCTGCGCCGCCGGCTGGGCTCCGAGGCCGCCCTCGGCCTGCCCACCGAGCCGGCGGCGGCCGCGCCGGCCCGGCCCGCGCGGCCTGCCGCCGCCCCGCCGGCACCACCCGCCGAACCGCCGGCGGCCAGCCGACCGCCGGTGGTCCGGCCGACCGCCCTCTCCGGCGGCCCAGCCGCCGTCCGCCGCGCCACCACCGTCCCGGTGGAGACCCGATGAGCGAGCGGAGCGAGCGGATCATCAGGCTCAATGCGTTGGTGCCTCATGGCGGTCCCGAGCACAGCGAGGGGGCCGCCATGAGCCGCACGCCGAATACCTGCGACAACCAGACGGGCGACCCGGAGCGTTCATTCCCTGTGACCGAGGACGAGCTGGAGCGGGCGCTGCGGGAGACGTTCACCCGTCGTGCCGAGACGCCACGCCCGCTCGCCGCCGACCCGGCCGGGGTGGCCCTCCGGCGGGCCCGGCGGACCGGCCGGCGCCGGGCGCTGACCGGCCTCGCCCTGGCCGGGATGGCCACGGCGCTGGTCACCACCGGCGTGGCCCAGCTCGGCGGGCCGGCCGGCCAGGGGCGCACCCCCACCGTGGTGCTCGGCGATCCGCGCGGCTTCACGCCCTCCCCGCTGCCCACCGCGTCCACCGCCCCGTCGCCGATGCCGGACCCGGTCCGCGCCGAACTGGACCTGGTCATCGGCTCCTGGCTGCACACCAGTGGGGGCGAGCGCCGGGAGCTGGCCGGTGCGGGCCCGATCGAACGAGCGCAGCGCGTCCCCGACTACGGCGGCTGGCTGATCACCTCGGCGGCCACCACGGCCGGCCGTACCCTCTGGTGGGTGCCGCCCAACGGCAGCCCGCCCCAGGTGCTGCTGGCCGGCGCGGACGCCGTCGCGGTCGCGGTGGACGGGCGGCAGGTGGCGTGGCGCGACGGGCCGGAACTCCACGCCGCCGGCCTGGTCGGCGGCCAGCTCGTCGCGACCACCCGGGCCGCGGCCCCGCAGGGGGCGGTGCCGGTCGGCTTCGCCGGCGACGCGGTCCTGATCCGGCAGCCCGGCCGGGGCGGGTTCAGCGTCTGGCGTCGGTCGGCGGGCGGCTTGCCGGGCGCCGCGAACCGGGACGTGCTCAACGTCTACGGCGAGCTGCCCGACGGCCGGGTGGTCGGCCAGGTCTCCGCCGGCACGCCCCGGCGCCCCTGCCTGGCCCTGCTCGACCCGGCCCGCGCCCTCGCCACCGTCCGCACCGGCTGCGGGCCGCAACTCGCCACCGACGGCCTCGGCGGGGTCTCCGGCGACGGGCGGTGGCTGCTGGTGAACGGCACGCGGAAGAACGCCCTCCTGGTCGACCTCGGCACCCTGGGCGCGACCGTCGCGGCCCGAGCGGCCGGACCGGCGGTGACCGGTGTGGTGGCGTGGAGCCGCGGCGGGGTCGCCCTGCACGTCGACGCCGCCGGCCAACTGGTCCGGGTCCGCCCGGACCGGGTGCTGGCCGGCGAACGTCCCACCGGGTCGCCGGTCGACGGGGTCGACCCGGGCGAGCGCCCGGTGGTGGTGGCCGACATCCGCTCCTGACCGGCGTGCCGCCCGCGGCGGCGTGGGGCGTGGCCGGGCGGTAGCGTCGGCGGGGTGACCTCGGCCGCCCGGATCGACCTGCACGCCCACTCCACCGCCAGTGACGGCACCCTCAGCCCGGCCGAGCTGGTCCGGGCCGCCGCCGAGGCCGGTCTCGACGTCGTGGCGATCACCGATCACGACACCACGGCCGGCTGGGACGCCGCGGTCCGCGCGCTGCCGTCCGGGCTCACCCTGGTCCGGGGCGCGGAGCTCTCCTGCCGGTGGCACGGCGTCGAGCCGGCGCTGCCGCTGCACCTGCTCGCGTACCTCTTCGACCCGGCGGAGCCGGAGCTGGTCGCGGAGCTGGCCCGGGTCCGGCGCGCCCGGGAGGAGCGCGGCGAGCGGATCGTCCGGCTGCTGCAGGCCGACGGGATCAAGGTGAGCTGGCGGGAGATCCTGGCCGGCGCGGCCGGCGGGTCGGTCGGCCGCCCGCACATCGCGCAGGCACTGATCCGGGCCGGGCTGGTCGCCACCACCAGCGAGGCGTTCGGGCCGGACTGGCTGGGGGAGCGGTACCGGCTGCCCAAGGAGGACATCGACGTGTTCCGGGCGGTGGCGCTGGTCCGGGCGGCCGGCGGAGTCCCGGTCTTCGCCCACCCCCGGGCCAGCCGGCGCGGCCGGATCGTGCCGGACGAGCTGATCGCCGACCTGGCGGCGGCCGGCCTGGCCGGCCTGGAGGCCGACCACGAGGACCACACGCCGGCCGAGCGCGCGCACGTCCGCGGGCTCGCCGCCGAGCTGGGCCTGCTGGTCACCGGGTCGTCGGACTTCCACGGGACGCACAAGACGGTCCGGCTCGGCGCGCACACCACCGACCCCGGGGCATACGAGCGGATCGTGGCCGCGGCTAGCGGGGTGACCCCAGTCGCTTCAGGCTGAAGCCTCCGGGCGGCGCGGCTACCGTGTCCGGGTGGATCTCAAGCTCTTCGGCGAGGTCTTCGTGACCCTGCTGGTGATCGTCGACCCGCCCGGCATGTTGCCGATCTTCCTGGCGCTTACCGGCCCGCTCCCCGCCCGGGACCGGAACCGGGCCGCCTGGCAGGCCGTGGCGCTGGCGCTCGGGGTGATCGTGGTGTTCGCCGTGGCCGGGCAGACGCTCCTGGCCTACCTGCACGTCTCCCTGCCGGCGTTGCAGGCCGCCGGCGGGCTGCTGCTGGTGCTGGTCGCGTTGGAGCTGTTGACCGGCAAGGCCGACGACCCGAGCCAGCCGACCACGTCCAACATCGCCCTGGTGCCGCTGGGCACCCCGCTGCTGGCCGGGCCGGGTGCCATCGTCGCCACCATGCTCTTCGTGCAGCGGGCCGGCGGGCCCACCGACTACCTCGCGATCGCCCTCGCGATCGTCGCGGTGATGGTCACGGTCTGGCTGGCGCTGCGCTTCTCCGGCGTGATCGTCAAGATCCTGCGGCCCGGCGGCATCGAGGTGCTCACCCGGATCGCCGGGCTGCTGCTGGCCGCCATCGCGGTGCAGCTCATCGCCGACGCGATCGCCGCATTCGTGACCCACTTCATCACCATGCGCTGACCCGCCGGCGCCTCGCTGCCGGCCGCGTCGTCGGCCCGCCGGCGGCGGTCTGTCGTACCGGGGTGGCAGGATCGCAGGCGTGCGACGACCCTCCTCGACCGGACGACCGACCGGTGGCCGCCCGCCCCGACCTCGCGCCGAGCAGGCCGAGCAGCTCGGCTTCGAGGGCATGCCGGAACGCCTCTTCGTCTGCACCCCCAGCAAACTCGGGGCGTATGTGGACTGCCCCCGGCGCTACCGCTACGCGTACGTCGACCGGCCCGCGCCGCCCAAGGGTCCGCCGTGGGCGCACAACTCGCTGGGCGCCAGCGTCCACACCGCCCTGAAGAACTGGTACGCGCTCGCGCCGGACCGTCGCCGCCCCGAGGCGCTGGCCACCCTGCTCAAGGGCACCTGGGTGCGCGAGGGCTACCGCGACGAGGAGCAGGAGCGGGACGCCTTCCGCCGGGCGCTGGCCTGGCTGGAGTCGTACGTCGCTGGCCTCGACCCGGCCGACGAGCCGGTCGGGGTGGAACGGGTCGTCGCCGTGAAGACCGCGGTGCTCGCCCTGAACGGCCGCGCCGACCGGATCGACTCCCGCCCGGGCCCCGACGGGCGGCCCGAGCTGGTCATCGTCGACTACAAGACCGGCCGCGCCGGGCTGGACGCCGACGACGCCCGCGGCTCGCAGGCCCTGGCCCTCTACGCGTACGCGGCCGAGCGGGTGTTCCGCCGGCCGTGTCGCCGGGTCGAGCTGCACCACCTGCCCACCGGCACGGTCGCCGCGCACGAGCACACGCCCGAGTCGCTGCAGCGGCAGCTGACCCGGGCCGAGGAGACCGCCCGGGACATCGTGGCCGCCGAGCGGGCGGTCGCCGACGGCGCCGACCCGGACGAGGAGTTCCCCGCCACCCCGGGGCCGCGCTGCGGCTGGTGCGACTACCGGCGCAGCTGCCCGGCGGGTGCGCAGACCCCCGGCAAGGACCCGTGGGCGGCCATGGATCGGCCCGCCGAACCCGCCTCCGACCTGGGCTGACTCCTCCTCGCCCCCGTTTCCTGGCCCACCCCGGCGCGTCGCCGGTGGCACGCACGCTGAGCTGCCAAGATCCGTGCACGCGCGGTTCTTGGACGGGTGCCCCGGCCAGGCTGCGGGACGCGGTATCTGGCGCTGTCCGGGCGGCCGGATGGCGCGGTTCGCCGTAGCCGGACCAGCGGTCTAGGCGGCGATGCCGAGACGGGCGGCGCGCTCCTTCGCGGCCTGCTGCAACGGCCCCTCCCGGTAGCGGCGCGGCACCGCCGTTAGCGCGAGCCGCAGTGCCCGGACGCTGAGGTCCGCGGAGAGCGCGGTGGTGGGTAGGCCCAGGCCGCCGTACAGCCGCCGGGCCCACGCCGGCAGCAGCGCCAGCGCGGTGCCGGCGATCCCCAGGTACGCCCAGCGTGGCGGGCCGAGATGCAGGCCGAGCTTCACCGGCAGGCTGAGCTTCCACGGGATCGGCGGGGCGGTCAGGAACAGGGCGGTCTCCGCCGCCTCCTTGGTCATCCGCAGGTCAGCACGGATGCGCCGGTAGTAGTCGGCCACCTCGGCGGCGGTGCCCGGCACGTCGGCCGGGTCCAGCCCGACCAGGGCCGCCGTCCGGCGCTGCTCGGTGTAGTAGCCGTCGATCTCGGCGTCGGTCAGGGCGAGCCCGGCCCGGCGGGCGGTGCTCACGAAGGACTCGACCTCGGCGACGTGCACCCAGCGCAGCAGCTCCGGGTCGTCGATCCGGAACTCCTCCCCGGTCACCGGGTCGGTGGCCCGCATCCGGGCGTGCAGCGTACGCAGCCGGCGGCCGGCGGCTTCCGCCTGGGCCGTGGTGCCGTAGACCGTCGTCGCCACGTAGGTGGCGGTCCGCACCAGCCGGCCCCACGCGTCGGTGCGGTAGTTGCTGTTCTGGGCGACCCCGGCCATCGCCCGGGGGTGCAGCGCCTGGAGGTAGAGCGAGCGGAGGCCGGCGACGATCAGGACCGGCTCCTCGTGCACCTTCCACGTGACCGATCCGGGACCGAAGAGGCCGAGGTCATCCGAGTCCACCGCCCAAGAGTGCCACGCCTCCGGCCGCCCTCGCGTGCCCTGGTGGCAGCCGCGGGCGGGCTGGTCGGGCGTGGGCGTGGCGCGCCGAGGCGACGGGTCTGGCGTTCCCCGACTCCGCCGAGCAGTCAGTCGTCGGCGGAGCGGCGGGTCTGGCAGGCGGGGCAGAGACCCCAGAAGGTCACTTCCGCCTCGTCCACCTCGAAGCCGTGCGCGGTGTTCGGGTCCAGGCAGGGCGCGTCGCCGGTCGCGCAGTCGACGTCGGCGATCTCGCCGCAGCCCCGGCACACCACGTGGTGGTGGTTGTCCCCGGCGCGCGCCTCGTACCGGGCGGGACTGCCGGCCGGCTCGATGCGGCGGGAGAGCCCGGCTCGGGAGAGCGCGCCGAGCACGTCGTACACCGCCTGGGTGGAGACCGAGTCGAGGCGCTCACGGACGCGACGGGTGATCTCGTCGACCTCCAGGTGGCCGCCGGCGGCGAGCACGTCCAGCACGGCGAGCCGCGGTCGGGTGACCCGCAGGCCCTTCGACCGGAGCAGTTCCTCACCGCTTGACATGCAGCAATGACAGCACGGGCGCCGTTGACCGACAAGTGACGCCTGGTAAGGGTGGCCCCGACCACAGGCCGGGCGGGGCGTGGCCGGGGCGGACTGAACCGGCCGGACATGTTGCGCGTGGTACTGGTTCGTCAGCTGCGTCGTGGGCCTGCCATCGACGTACCCTGACTGCCGCGGAAGGCGCATCCACTGCCGGAGGTGTCGGTGTTCAAGGAAATCAACGGTCTACCGGGCCACGTCCTGATCGTGCACGCCGTCGTGGTGTTCGTACCGCTGCTGGCGCTGCTGGCCTCCGCCTACGGGCTGCTGCCACGATGGCGGTCCCGCTTCGGCTGGGCGGTCGCCGTGCTCGCCGTGGTAACCCCGATCGCGACCTGGTTGGCCACCGAATCAGGCGAGGCGTTCGAGGAGGTCCAGCGGGAGAGGGGCGCCGGCGGCGAGTTTCTCGACAAGATCCACCAGCACTCCGAGTACGGCGACAACCTGCTCTGGTTCGTCCTCGGACTGGCCGTGGCGGCGCTCCTGCTCCTGCTGGTGACCGGTGGCTACCCTCGGGCCCGCAGCCTGCCCCGGTGGCTGGCCCCCGTCCTCACCGGCGTGGTGGTCGTCCTCGCCGTGTTCGCGCTGCTGTACGTCTACCTGACCGGTGACAGCGGCGCCCAGCTGGTGTGGAGCGGTCAGGTCTGACACCGGACGGCCGGCTCAGAAGATCACCCGCGAGCAGAGCAGGCACGTCAGGATCACCAGCACCACCCCGGCGACCGCCCCGATGCCGTAGGTGAGTCGCTGGGCCTGCTGCTCCGCCTGGTCCATGGCGGCCATGTCCTGGGGAGGCAACCGCCGGGGCGGCGCGGGCTGCAGGTGCACCGGAGGTCGCCAGCCGGGCGGGGGAGGGGTGGTCGGCGGCGGCCCCGGGTAGCCGCTGGCCGGCGCGTTGCTCGCCGGCCAGGCACCCGCGCCGGGCTGGCCGCCTGCGCCCGGCCAGCCGCCCGCGTCCGGCTGGCCGCTGCTGTCGGCCGGTGCCGGGCCGGCTCCGGGTGCGCTGGTCGGCTCCGGCCGGGCCCACGGACTCTCCGACGCGCCGGACCAGTAGCGGTCGGCCTGGCTCATGCCGGACCGGGAATCGGGCGATGCGTCGGCCCGGGGACTGCCGGACTCGGACGGGTCGGCCGCGGCGGGCTGCCCGGAACTCGACGCCGGGCCGCCGGACTCGGCCGCGGCGGCGACTACCTCGGCCGCCCGCCCGCCGCCGTTGACGTGGCCGGTCGCCTGGTCCGGCGTCGGGCGTCGCCAGAACTCGTCCTCGGGGCTGCCATCGCTCGACGTCGTCACGCCGTCCGACGCTACCAACGCCCCGGCCGCACGGCCCGCCGGACGCGGCGGGCGAGCCACGCCGAGCCGGCGCGTGGGCTGGTCGAGCTGGTGCCGTTCGCCGGTATCCTTGCCTCTCGTGGACGATCCCGGGATGCGTGGCGCGCGCGGCGACGACGACCGCGTGGTCGACCTCAGCGACGACTTCGCGGTGCTGCCCGAGCAGACCAGCGACGACACGGACCATGGCTGGGGTGAGCGACCCAGCGGCAACAACGACGACTGGCTGCTCGCCGAGCGCCCGCCACACTGGGGCTGACCGCCCACGGGTCGCGTCATCTGGCGTGACTGCTGCCGGTCATCCGCGTACCACCACCGCGAAGCGGCTGCCCTCGGGCACGCCGACGGCCTGCTGCGCCTGCTCGGGCCGGAGCGCCAGGTAGAGCGCGGAGGAGCCGTCGACCGCCCCGCCGCCGACCACGTCGAGCACCAGCGCCCGCGGCGCGAGCAGCTTCGCCTCCTTGCCGGCCGCACCGGCCGGTACGACCAGCAGGTCGACCCGGGCGCCCGGGCGGAGCACGGCGAGCGCGGCCGGCTCGGCCAGCCGGACCGGCACGCCGACCGAGCCGCTGGGCAGGGGCAGCGCGGCGGTCGACTGCCCGGGGCCAGGGCTCGCCGGACTCGTGGCCGGGGTGGGGCCGGCCGGGGCCCTGCTCGGCGGACAGCCGGCGGGTGTCTGGAGGACGGCGGCGGTTAGGCCGAGCAGCACGGCGACCACCGCCACCCGGAGCAGGGTCCCGCCGCGCGGCAGCCCGCGCCAGCGCACCGGCTGCAGTGATCCCTCGCCCGCCACCCGCGTCCCTCCCGCCCGACACCCGCTCAGACGGGTAGCAGGCTAGGAATCCGGGGTGAAGTGGCGCTGCCCCGGCAGGCCGCCCTGTGGAAAACCAGCCCGCCTGTGGACAACCTCCGGCCGCCGCCGGCCCGTGGTAGCTGCTGATCACGGATGGGCAGCGGGGTGTGCTGCTCGGCGGTGGGTCTGAGCCGGTCGGCCGGTGTGGGGCGTTCCCAGGGTCTGCGACAGCCGGGCGGGCCGGACGAAACGGGAAATCGGCGCTTGCCATGATCTTGCCCAAACGCCCGCGCCAGGTATCAGGTTGAGCTAGCCGGCCGGGCGCCCGGCGTACGCCGGCCGGTGCAGGAAGGACCGCGTTGTCATACCCTCAGCCACCCCAGTCGTTTCCGGGGCCGCCGCCCCCACCGGGTTATCCCGCGATGCCACCCCCACCGGGTTATCCCGCGATGCCACCCCCACCAGCACCGGCCGGAGCGCCCCTGTACGGGATGCCGCCCGGTCGCCTGCCGGTGCCGCCGGTCAAGCGGAAGGGGACGAAGCGCAAGGTCTTCGGCATCGTGTTCGCGGCGCTCAGTATCTTTCCCCTGCTGCTCGGCGGTGTCGTCGTCCTGCAGGCCTACAAGAACCACCAGATCCAGGTCTCGAACGATGCCTTCGCCCCGGTGGCCTGGCACAACCTGAAGGCCGACCAGATCTTCCCCGACTACCTCGGCTGGCCACGCGGCGACGAGGAGACCCGCGCGTGGTCGCGACAGGGGATCGCCAAGGAGGCGTCCTGCAACGAGGCGCTCCGGAAGGATTTCGCGAAAGCCGTCGCGGCGAAGGGCTGCAAGACGGCACTGCGTGCGACGTACGTGCACATCGGCGGGGACGTAGCGGCGACCATCGCGCTCGTCGTGCTCGATTCCTCCGGCGGGGCCGAGGCCGTCGCTGAGGAGTTCTCCTGGGCCAAAGACCCCGGACCGCTGGTCTTTCCCGTAGCGGTTCCCGGCACGCTCGCCGCGAAGTGGGTCAAGGAGCGGGCCCTCGCCGGCGGCGCGAGCGGGGTCGGGGGTGACCTGCCCTACGTGGCGGCGATCTCGGTCGGCCCGGCCGACGGCACCCGGGACATCGGGGTCCTGCCGAAGGAGTGGCGGCTGGACGGCGAGGAAGAGACGCACGGCTACGCGAGCACGTCCGACATCCTGCTGCGCGGGTTCGCCCACGAGCTGGACAGCACGATCATGGGGCGGGGTCAGTGAGCAAGCTTTCGTCACGGGTCCGCCAGTTGGTCGCCGTCCCGGCCGTGCTCGCCGCGACCGCCGGCGTCGTCGCCGTCACTCCGAGCCCGGCCCTCGCGGCGTCGAACGGGTGGGAACTGGCGGCGCTCTCCGTACCGGCCGCGCACAAGATCAGCAAGGGCGAAGGGGTCACGGTCGCCGTCATCGACACCGGGATCCGCACGGACCACAAGGCGCTGCGCGGCCGAGCCACCGAGGGCACCGACTTCCTCGCCGAAACGGACCAGAAGGAGTCGTGGTACGGCCGCCACGGCACCTCCATGGCATCCAGCGTGCTGGATGTCGCACCGGCCGCCAAGGTGCTGGGCTTCCGCGCCATCCGCGACCGGGAGGATCCGGACTACAAGACCTGGCTGGAGGGGATCGAGCACTACGGCGAGAACCCGGAGCAGGAGGCGCGCGAAGGGGTGGCGGTGGAGCGGGCGATCCGTGCCGCAGCCGACCAGGGCGTGCAGGTGATCTCCTTGTCGCTCGGCAGTGAGACATCTCTCGGGGCCTACGTTCACCGCGAAGCCGAGGCGATCGCGTACGCCCTGTCGAAGGGCGTGGTGGTGATCGCCGGTGCCGGCAACGCGGGTGACGAGCTCAACGAGTTGTCCTACCCGGCGGCGTACCCGGGGGTGATCGCCGTCGGCGCGGCCACCCCACGGGGCACGCGGGCGGAGTTCTCCCAGGTCCACAACTACGTCGACGTCGTCACGCCCGGGGTGGAGATCTACTCCGCCAAGATCGGCGGCGGGCGCAAGAAGGTCCAGGGCACCTCGTCGGCCACTGCGCTCGCCGCGGGCGTCGCGGCGCTGATCGTGGCGAAGTATCCCGATCTGTCGCCGCGCCAGGTCGAACAGCTCCTCGAGCAGACCGCCTCGACCTACCGGAAGGGGCACAACCCGCAGACCGGGTACGGCGTGGTCGACGCCGAAGCCGCGCTCAAGGCGGCCGCCCGCCTCAAGCCCGGCAGCGCCGCCCTGCCGGTCGGCAAGGAGGGCGTGGGCGGCCACTTCGGCCCCGGCGACGACGGCACCCCACTGCGCATCGGGCAGCCGTGGGACACGTCGTACCTGGTCGTCGGCGGCATCGGCGGCGGGCTCGGACTGCTCGGTCTGGCCCTCGGCCTGATCCTGTTCCTCGCCGGCCGCCGGGCCGCGGCGCGCAGCGGGCCACCGGTCCCCGCGCCACGCTAGTCACCAGCACGGCAGAGGGGTGGGCCCGCGCTCGCGGTGCCCACCCCTCTGCCGTGTGAGGCCTGGTTCAGGAGGAGGTGCTGGCGGCCGGGGCCTTGGTGGACGAGCCGCTGCTCGAGCTGGTCGAGCCGTTCGACGAACCGGACGTGCTCGACGAGCTGCTGGACGACGACTCGGACTTCGCCGGCGTGCTCGTGGTGCTCGTGGCGGTGTCGGAACCGGACGAGCGGGAGTCGGTGCGGTAGAAGCCGGAGCCCTTGAACACGATGCCGACCGAGTTGAAGAGCTTGCGCAGCTGCCCCTCACACGCCGGGCACTCGGTCAGCGGCTCGTCAGAGAAAGACTGCACCGCCTCGAGCTGGTGGCCGCACGCGGTGCAGGCGTACTGGTACGTGGGCACGTTCTCCTCCGGATCTTGGCACGGCCGGTTGGCACTCGACGCTTCCGAGTGCCAATGGTGCGTCATCGGCGAGGATTCGTCCAGCGGAAGTGTGCCGTCAGACAACCGTCGCCGGGGCCAGCGTACGCAGGCCGTCGGTGGGGGTGATCACGGCGCGGACCGGTCGGTCGTGCGGCTGCGCGGGCACCACCTCGACCAGCTCACCGTCGTGCAGCAGCGCTACGGTCAGGGTCGCCGCCGGCACCCGGGCCAGCGCCCGGTCGTACGAGCCGCCGCCCCGGCCCAGCCGGATCCCCCGGCGGTCCACCGCCAGGGCCGGCACGATCACCAGGTCGGCCTCGGCCACGACGTCCGGGCCGCGAAGGGGGCCGGTCGGCTCGCGCAGGCCCCGACCGGCGGCTCGCAGCGACCCCGCGTCGGTGTACGCGGCCCAGTCCAGGTCCAGGTCGTCGCGGAGTACCGGCAGCAGCAGCTCTCCCGCGGGCGGCAGCGCGGCGCGCAGCACCGCCGGCAGGTCGCTCCCGCCCGGCTCCGAGCCGACCGGCACGTACGCGGTCATCCGGGCCGGGCGGAGCCGGCGTACCAGCGAGGTCAGCTCGGCCTGGACGCGCGCCACCGCTGCCGCCCGGGACGGCGCGGGCAGCGACCGGCGGTGAGCGAGCAGCGCGACCCGCAACTCCCGCTTCGCAGCATGTGTCGCATCCGCTTCATCCGTAAATTCCGGCACGCAACACTCCTGACGCAACGCTTGTCTCCCCGTCGCTCTGTGTCAGCATCGCAGCAAGGGGCGCAGAACTTCCAGGGGGAAGCTTGACGCTACGCGGGCGGTTGACGGCGGCCTTCCTCGCGGTGGTGCTCGGCCCCGTCCTGCTCGGCGCCTTCTTCGTCGGGTCCACGATGGCAGCGGTCGACCACAGCCGCTCCGCCGAGCGGCTGGGCCTGGCCGCCGCCGGGGTGCGTACCTCCGTGGACGCCCTCTGCCAGCAGTTGCGCGCGGCGGCCGACGCGGTCGCGCTGGTCACCGACCCCGCCGCCCGCCCCCGCGCGGCGGACCAGGTGGTGGGCCGCGGCCTGGCCGCCGCCGTGCTGGTCACCGACGCCGCCGGCCGGACCAGCTACGCCACTCCCGGCGGCCCGGGCCGGCCCTGGCAGGACTGCTCCGGCGCGCCGCCCGTCGCCGGCCCGGTCCGCGCCCTCGCCGCCCAGGTCCAGCTCCGCGACCCGGCCGGCGCCGACCTGGGCACGGTCGCCGCCGCGCAGCCCGTCGACCCGGCCTTCGTGGCGCGGCTCGCCGCGGTGACCGGGGTCGCGGTCACCCTCCTCGACGACCCCGCCGGCACCGACCGGATCACCCACACCACCGAGACCCGGCAGGTACGCGCCGCGGTGCTCGCCGCCGCCCGCACGGTCGACGGGGACCAGGTCACCGAGACCGTCGACGGTCGGTACGTGCGGCGGGTCGGCCCGTCCCCGGGGCAGCCGCTGCCGCTGGTGCTCTCGGTGCCGGGGGAACGCCCGCCCGGCCTGCACGTCGCGCTGGTCGGCGCGGTGCTGCTGGCCGCCCTGCTGGCCGTGCTGGCCGCCTGGCGGCTGGCCCGGGTGACCACGCGCCCCCTGGCCGAGCTGGCCGGCGCGGTGGACCGGGTGACGCACGGCGACCTGACCGCCCGGGTGCCGGTGCGCAGCCGGGACGAGATCGGGCGGCTGGCCGGTGCGTTCAACCGGATGACCCGGGAGACCGGCAGCTACGTGGCCGCCCTGACCAGCAGCCGGGACCAGTTGCGCGGGCATCTGGCGGTGCTCGGCGACACCCTGGCCAGCACCCACGACCTGCAACGCATCCTGCGGGTGATCCTGCACAGCGCGATCGCGGCGACCGGCGCACGGGCCGGTGCGGTGCTGCTGCTCGACGGCGAGGGGGTGCTCGTCGGCCAGTGCGTCGAGGGGCTGGACGACCGCTGGTCCGGCGACGACGCGGCGACGCTGCGGGTGCCGGCCGGGACCGGGGTGGTCGGCACGGTGGCCGCCACCGGGGAGCCGCTGTGCGGGCGGTGGGAGCCGACGGACGCCCCGACCGGGGAACCGGCCTGCGAGACGTACATCGCGGTGCCGTTCGCCGCGCCGAGGGCGGCGGAGCTGGCCGGGCGCGGCGAGCCGGACCGACCCGGGCACCCGCCGGCCGACGACGAGCCGGCGCCGGCGGGTTCCGGCACGCTGGGGGTGCTGGCCCTCTACGACCGGCTCGGCGCCGAGGAGTTCGACGACGACGACCTTTTCACCCTGCGGACGTTCGCCGCCCACGCGGCGGTGGCGGTGGAGAACGTCCGGGTGCACGAGGAGACCCAGCGGCTCTCGCTGACCGACCCGCTCACCGGGTTGTGGAACTACCGCTACCTGCGCGAGTCGATCCGACGGGAGGTGGAACGGGCCAACCGGTTCGGCCGGATGCTCAGCGTCCTCGCCCTCGACCTGGACCGGTTCAAGGACGTCAACGACACCTGGGGGCACGCCGCCGGGGACGCCGTGCTGGTCGAATTCGCCCGCCGGGTACGCGGCGAGATCCGCGAGGTGGACCTGGCGTTCCGGCAGGGCGGCGAGGAGTTCGTGGTGCTGCTGCCGGAGACCGACGCCCGGGGCGCGACCATCGTCGCCGAGCGGCTCGGTGCGGTGGTCCGGGACCAGCCGGTGCCGGTGGACGGGCACGGGGGCGAGCCGGTCCGGGTGGCGGTGACCGTCTCCATCGGCATCGCCGTCTACCCCGACCACGCCGCCGGCGGGCAGCAGGTGCTCGACGCCGCCGACGATGCCCTCTACGCGGCCAAGGCCGCCGGCCGGGACGGCTACCGGCTGGCCGAGCCGCCCGACCCGCCGCCCACCCGGGAGATCCCCGTGGCGGTCGCCACCGTCAGCCCGCCCGACGGGCTGCCCCGGGCCGGTGCCCCCGACGCCTCGGTCGGGGGTCAGGGCGGCGCGTCTTCCGGTCCTCACCCGCCGCGGCAGAGCCGTGGCCGATAGTCTCGCGACATGTCGGAGCACTCAGCGAACCCCTCAGCGGCCGCCGCGACCGGTCGCGCCCGTGCGGTCAAGGCCGTGATCCCGGCGGCCGGCCTGGCCACCCGGTTCCTGCCGGCCACCAAGGCGGTCCCGAAGGAGCTGCTGCCGGTCGTGGACCGGCCGGTACTGCAGTACATCGTCGAGGAGGCCGCCCAGGCCGGCCTCACCGACGTGCTGCTGGTCACCGGGCGCGGCAAGACGTCGATGGTGGACCACTTCGACCGCCGGCCCGACCTGGAGGCGCGGCTGGAGAGCAAGCCCGAGCTGCTGGAGGCGGTACGCCGCCCCGAAGAGCTGGCCGAGATCTACACCTGCCGGCAGCCCGAGCAGCTCGGCCTCGGCCACGCCGTCGGATACGCCGAGTCCCACGTCGGCGACCAGCCCTTCGCGGTGCTGCTCGGCGACGAGTTCGTCAAGATGGACGAGCCGCTGCTGCCGGCCATGCTGGAGCTGCAGGCCCGCACCGGCGGCATCGTGCTGGCGTTCTTCGAGGTCGACCCGGCCGACACCAAGCGGTACGGCATCGCCTCGGTCGAGCCGGCCGAGCCGGAGTTCAACGACATCGCCGACATCGTCAAGGTCACCGGCATGGTGGAGAAGCCGAAGCCGGAGGACGCCCCGAGCAACCTCGCCGTCCTCGGCCGGTACGTGCTCCCAGGGCGGATCTTCGACGCGATCCGGCGTACCGAGCCGGGCAGCGGCGGGGAGATCCAGCTGACCGACGCCATGGAGATCCTGCGCAACGAGGGGGTGCCGGTGCACGCCATCATCTACCGGGGCACCCGCTACGACACCGGCATGCCGCTCGGCTACCTCCAGACCGTCGTCCAGATCGCCGCCGAACGGGAAGACCTGGGCGCCGAGTTCCGCAAGTGGCTCGCCGAGTTCGTCAACCGGGGCGACGAGACGGTCACCTCGGCGATCCTGGAGGGCGTGCGCAACGCGTCGGGCGGTCCCAATACATGACCGCGACGGCCGACGCCGAGGCGGCCGCGAACGAGCTGACGCCGCTCGCCGACTACCTGGGCAGCGTGCTGCGCAGGTTACGCGCGCTGCCTCCGCTCGACCTCGACCTCACCCAGGCGTACGGCAACGTCCTCGCCGAGGACGTGGTCGCGCCGCACTCGTACCCCGCCTTCGACCAGGCGGCGGTGGACGGGTACGCCGCGCGCTGGGAGGACATCTCCGGAGGGAGCCGGGGGCCGGGATACGTCCCGGCCCCCTCCGGTACGCGCGGTGGGCGCAGCATCCGGCTGAACGTGGTCGGTGACCTGGGTGCGGCGAGCTGGCGCCCGGTCCGGCTCACCCCCGGCTCGTGTTTCTCGGTGGCGGCCGGCGCGCCGCTGCCCATCGGCGCCGACGTGGTGGTCCCGGTGGAGTGGACCGACCAGGGCATGGCGGCCGTGGAGATCTTCCGCGCCCCCAAGCGCGGGTACGGCGTCCGCCGCGCCGGTGAGGAACTACCAGCCGGCACCCTGCTCGCCCGCGCCGGCACGTACGTCTCGCCGGCTCTGGTGGCCGTCTTCGCCGCCACCGGCATCGGGCACGTGGTGGTCCGGCCCAGCCCGCGGGTGGTCATCGTGGCCACCGGCGACGAGCTGGTCGACGTCGGCCGGGGCAGCCAGCCCGGCCAGGTGGTGGACACCAACTCGCACGCGCTGACCGCCGCCGCCGCCGAGGCGGGCGCGCTCGCGTACCGGGTGGGGATCTGCGACGACGACCCGGAGGGGCTGCGCGGCCTGCTGGAGGACCAGACGCTGCGGGCCGACCTGATCATCACCACCGGCGGCACGGGCACCGGCCCCGGCGACATGGTCCGGCGGATCCTGTCCCGCCGGGAGGGCGGCCGCGCCGGACCGGTGACCTTCACAGAGGTGGCCCTCTATCCCGGAACGGCCCTCGGATTCGGTACGGTCGGCGCCGAGGAGGTGCCGGTGGTCTGTCTTCCCGGTGAGCCCGGCGCGGCGCTGATCGGCTTCGAGGTGCTGGCCCGCCCGGCCATCCAGCTGCTCGCCGGCGCCGAGCCGGTGTTCCGGCCCAGCGTCCGGGCCCACCTGCTGGAGACGGTCTCGTCCCCGGGTGGGCTGCGCGAGTTCCGCCCCGCGCACGTGGCCGAGCGGCGCGGCGGCGGCTACACGGTGCAGCCGCTGGCCGGCGGGCCGTTCACCCTCTCCGGCCTGGCCGAGGCGAACGGCCTGCTGGTCCTCGGCGAGCGGGTCACCACCGCCGCCGCCGGCTCCACGGTGGACGTGCTCCTGCTGGACAGGCGCAGGTGAGCGCGAGGAGCGAGCGTTCCTGGGCGGCTCGCGTGGGACGCGGCCGTGCAGGAATGCGAGGAGAGCTTGCGAGCCCCGCAGCCGCGAGCGGAAGGCCAGCCCGGTGAGCCTGTTTCGGCGGTCGCCCGGGTGGCCGGTGGTGCTGGTGGACGGTCCGGTGGTGCTGCGACCCTACCGGCGCTCCGACGCGGCCGCCTGGTCGGAGATCCGGCGCGCCAACCATGCCTGGCTGTCCCCCTGGGAGTCCCACCTGCCGGGCACGTGGGACGAGATGAACTCGCCGGCCGCGTTCCGCCTGGTCCACGCCGACCAGCGCCGCTCGGCGCGGATCGGCGAGGGGATGCCGTTCGCGGTCTGCCTGCGCGAGGAGGGGCAGGAGCGGCTGGTCGGCCACCTCAACGTGGGCAGCATCGTCCGGCGCGCGTTCTGCTCCGGCTACGTCGGCTACTGGGTGGACTCCCGGGTGGCCGGTCGCGGCGTGATCCCCACCGCGGTGGCGCTGGCCGTGGACCACGCGTTCGGGCCCGGCGGGCTGCACCGGATCGAGGTGAACATCCGGCCGGAGAACGCGCCGTCCCGGCGGGTGGTGGAGAAGCTGGGCTTCCGCGAGGAGGCGTACCACGTCCGCTACATGCACATCGACGGCGCCTGGCGGGACCACATCGGATACGCGATGACCAGCGAGGAAGTGGCCGCCGAGGGCGGGCTGCTGGCCCGCTGGCACCGCGTACGTGACAGCCGCGGGTGACGCGTCCGACCCGCCACGCCCGGCGCGGCGCACGGTCAACCCGGTCGGCGGCCCGTAACCTCAAGTAACTGCAAGCTGTGGGCAAGCGCGGCGGGCCTCGCACGATCTGCGTCGTGAACGACGTACGGCGGAACAAGGTGCGGTCGAGTGGCGCTCGCCCCGAATCTGGTGACGGGAGGGGTGAGGGTGCCGACCTCGGTGCTCCTCGCCGTCCTCGCCGCCGCCGGCCTGCTCGCTCTCGCGCCGGCGCTGGTCCGTCGGTACGACGCCACCGAGCGGCTGGTGGCGGAGCGGGCGCAGTCGACGGCGCGGGTGCTCCAGCGCCGCCGACGGAAGCGCACCGTGCCCGGACGGCGACCGGTGCGCCCGCCCCGTCACCTCGTGATTACGCTGAGTGAGTCTACGGACACGGATCGTTCCGCTTCCCCGACCTCGGCCCCGCCGGCCCCACGCCGGTCGAGCCGCCTCCGCTCGGTGCCGCCCGCCCCCGCGAAGTCCCGCCGGCGGCACCCCCCGAAGCGCCGCCGGCACACCCCGGCGATCTACCGCCGCCGCCGGGTGCTCGCCGCGCTGCTGCTGCTCAACTTCGTCGAGCTGATCGGCGTGGTGGCGGTCGGCCCCGGGTTCTGGATCAGCTTCTCGGTGACCGGCACCCTGCTCGTGACGTACGTCGTACACCTGCGGAAGCTGGCCCTGGCCGATCGGCGGCGGCGGCGCGCGGAGGCCCGGGAGGCGGCCTGGCTGGCCGCCCGCCAGGCCGAGGTACGCCGGGAGCAGGCGCGGCGCGCCGCGGCCCGCCGGGAGGCACAGCGGCGCCTGGCCGCCCAGCGCGAGGCGGTCCGGCGTACGGCGATGGGGCTGGACCGGCCGGCGGACCTGCCGCCGGCGGCCAGCGGCGGCTCGGTCTCCTACCGCCGGGCGGGCGGCCTCCGCGGCCGCGCCTACGAGGCCGGCCGCGGCTCACACTCGGCCTGACCCCGGCCGGCGGTTGGTCGTCGGCCGGCGCCGGTCGGCGCTCGTCGGCGTTGGTCGGCGTCGCGGTGTCCCGGCGCCACATCGGCGATGTTGCGGTGTCCGGGTGACCGGGACACCGCAACGTCCCCGATCTGGAGCGGAAAGTCTTGGACCGGGGTTGTCGGATCCGGCGGAGGCCGTGCGACGCGTTGATGAGGGCCGGCGCAGGGCCGGCCACGAGTGACGCACAGGAGCGCACCATGGCCAAGATCGTGTCGAACTTCTTCATCTCGCTGGACGGCGTCGTGGAGCGGCCCGACCAGTGGCACTTCCCCTACTTCGACGACGACATGGGCGCCGCCGTCAGCCGCGGAGTGGAGCAGACGAGGGCGTTCCTGATGGGACGGCGGCAGTACCAGGAGTGGGCCGAGTACTGGCCGAACCACACCGGCGACGGCTTCGACGCCGACTTCGCGACCTTCATCAACTCGGTGCCGAAGTACGTGCTGTCCAACACGCTCACCGAGGCGACCTGGCCGAACTCGACCCTGCTGTCGGGCGACTCGTCGCAGGTCGCAGCTCGCCTGCGGAAGATCAAGGACCAGACCGACGGGGAGATCGCCATGTCGGGCAGCGCCACCACGGTCCGGTGGCTGCTGGCCAACGGGCTGCTGGACGAATTGCGGCTGCTGGTCCACCCGATCGCCGTCGGGCGCGGGCAGCGGCTGTTCGAGGAGACGCCGACCCACCCGCTGCGGCTGCTGAGCCAGGAGACGTTCAAGAGCGGCGTACTGAACCTCGCATACGCGCCCGCCTAGTGCCGCTCCCGTCCTCACCTGCGGTGGCTCGGAGATCTTGGTAAGTTTCGGCCCTTCTGGGGGCCTTTTCCTGCCAAGATCTCCTCGTCCGGTGGGGCGATTCGCACCGGGGGCCGGTGACCTGTTAGCCTTGTCGCCGGCCCGCCCGGTGCAAGCCGGGTGGGACCGACGCTGGTACGCCAGCGGAGGGGCTGTGGCGCAGACCGGTAGCGCACCTCGTTCGCATCGAGGGGGTCAGGGGTTCAAATCCCCTCAGCTCCACCCAGCTCAAAGGCCGTTTCCGTCAGTCGGAGACGGCCTTTTTCGATCTTGTACGGCGGCGGAGTGCACCCTCGACGAACCCTCAGGCCGGCGTTTCCCGCAGGCCAGGGACCTGCTCCGGTGGCCATGCATGGGCCAATGCTCCCCTCCCGGCCTGCACTGGGTGCCCGCCGGTGCGCTGCACCGCCGCGTTCTCTGCTGGCTGCGATGAGCATCCTGCGGCCCGGGACGAGAAGTTCCACTACTGCGACGGCTCGCACCGCTCGATACGACCAGGAGGTCTGGGGCGAGCAGGTACGCCAGCACCAGCACCTGCGGAACGAACGCCCCAAGGTGCGCCTCCGACGCCTTTCTGACGGCGACAGCCCGATGAGTGGCGGCGCACACCTGGACACCCATACCCCCTAGGGGTATGGTGAGGTCGACGCAGGGAGGTGCGGACATGGATCTTCACAATCACCAGCAACACGACTCGGCAGCCGTGCACGCGGCGGGGCCAGCGGGCGACGCTCATGCCCACCACGGTCAGGCCGGGAAGCCGACGGCGACGTGGGCGATGGCTGCGGCGGCGACGCTGCACTGCCTCACCGGCTGCGCGATCGGTGAGGTGCTCGGCATGGTCATCGGCACCGGCATTGGCCTGCACAACGGCGCCACCGTGGTGCTGTCGATCGCGTTGGCGTTCGTGTTCGGCTACGGGCTGACCATGCGCGGGGTGCTGCGCGCCGGGGTCGACGTCCGTACCGCGCTGAAGGTTGCCCTGGCCGCCGACACGATCTCGATCGCCGTCATGGAGCTGCTGGACAACGGGTTCATGCTGGCCGTGCCCGGCGCGATGGATGCCGGCCTGACCAGCCTGCTGTTCTGGACCGCACTGGCGGCGTCGCTGCTGGTCGCGTTCCTGCTGACCACCCCGATCAACCGGTGGTTGATCTCGCGGGGCAAGGGCCACGCCGTCGTGCACCAGTACCACCACGCCCACTGACCGACACGCCGAAGGCGGCCGGACACCCTGGGTGCCCGGCCGCCTTCTCGACACCCGCGTTCACGCCGGACCGCCACCCTTGCCAGGGCGCTGCCTCGCCCTGGCGATCTCGCCCCGGATCGGCAGCCAGTAGAAGGGGATGAACGCGGCGATCACCGCCACGCCAAGAGCGGGAAGCAGGGCGCCCAGCAGGGTTCCGGTGGCGATCCAGGTGAGGGCGAGCCGGAAGCGCCGGCCGATGGCTCTCGCACCGGCGGCGTCGAGGGTGGTCACCAGCAGCCGGGGGTGACGGCGGGCGTACGCCCAGATGGCGTTGAACAGAATGGCTGCCAGTTCGAACGTGATGCCGTGGAGGACGACGGCAACCCGCTGCCCCTGTCCCTCACGAAGCGCCTCGGCCAGGACGGAGGCGGCGAACGGCAGGAACGCGATGTCCATCAGCAGCACCGTGTTCAAGAACAACACCGTCCGGTCAGCGGTGCGGATCTGGTCGAACATGACGTGGTGGTTGGCCCACACCTGCCCGATCAACATGAAGGTGACGGTGTAGGCCAGGTAGGACGGCCAGAGCGCGACGAGGCCGTGGAACAGGTGCCGGGCGTCCTGCGGCGGGCGGATCTCCAGGACGAGCAGAGTGACGGCGATGGCGATGACGGCATCGCTGAACGCGACGACCCGCGAAGGGTCGCGCTCCATGCCGAACGGTGTTGCCCTTCCCGATCCCCGAACAGGTCCTGTCACCATCCAAGCGTCAGGCACCAGACGATGCCGCACGCGGATCCGAGCGGCGTGTCAGTGAACCGTCACCGCTCGTGGTCCAGGGCGTCGGTGCTACGCCGCCCAGTCGGACCAGAGCGCCTCGGTGATGTCCGGCCGGTTGAGCGCCGTGGCACACCAGGCGAAGTGCCCGTCCTTCCCTTCCGCGTCGTAGGAGTTGCTGGTCAGCAGCGCGTAGACCGCGCGGTAGACGAGCAGTTGGTGGCGGGTGTGGCCGAGCAGCCGGCACAGGGTCTCGACCCATTCGTCGTCCAGGCTGCGGGCGGCCGGCCCGTACATGTCGAAGACGCCCGCGGCGATGCTCGCCTCGAAGGCCGGATCCGCCTCGGTGGACAGGAAACCCCAGTCGAGCAGGGCCGCCGGCTCGCCGGCCGGGGTGACCAGGACGTTCGCCGGTACCAGGTCTCCGTGCATGGTGACGGTCCGGCACGGGCGGAGGCCGTCGACCAGGTGGCGGACGCGGGTGACCTTCTCGTCGAACCTGTCCACCGCGTTTGCCAGGACCGGACCGAAGGCAGCGACCCGTCGGTCCACCAGGGCGCGTAGCGCGCCGGCCCAGGTGTCGCTGCCCTGCCACATCGGTGCGGGCTCGTCGAGCACGGTCAGTCGGCGGGCCGACTCGCTGCCCGTCGTCCGCGCGAGCGCCGTGACCACCGTGAGCATGCACGTGCCCGCCGTCTCGACCGAGATGTCACCCGCCGCCACCGCGTCGCGCAGGTTCCGGCCGGGCAGCTCGTGCTCGATCGTCACCCCACGGCCGCGCACCGCGTCCACGTCGACCATCCGGGGTACGGCGAAGGGGAGATCCTGCGACCCGAGGTGCTCGTAGAAGTCCTTGATGACTCGCAGCTCGGCCGGCTGCCGGCGGAACCAGAGCTTGCCGACGTGCCCGTCGCCGAGGGCGAAGACGACACCTTCCATCCCCTCGCCGAGCAGGTCGAACCGCCGGTAGCCCTGCCTCGCGAAGAGGTCCTTCAGCTGTTCAAGCGCCGACTCGCCGGACGAACCGGATACCTGCCGTCCGCCCGCCTCCCCACGCACGATGCGCACGCTACCGGTGTCCGGCGCTCTTCGCGGTCCCCGGTGCGTCACCGGGCTGGCCGCCCCGTCCGGCTCGGCCATGCTCACCACGCTCGCCGTGCTGCTGTACGGGCTGCTGCTCGCCGCCTGGGCGACGGTCGCGGCGCGTACCGTGCGGGGCGCGTGGCACGGGCACCCCTTCCTGCCGCCCGCCGTGCCGGCCCGATGACGACGGGAGGCCGTCCCCGGACGGGGACGGCCTCCACGGTCTGCCGTCACTTGTCGCAGGCGATACCGTCCCCGTCGCGGTCCAGGTCGTAGATGTCCCTGCCGATCACCCGCACGGGTCCTTGAACGTACGCCGGACCGTTGCCGCTGCCGCCCGCGCAGTCCACGTCGCTGGCGATGGGCACGCAGCCGCTGTAGTTGGGGTCGCACTTGCTCGTCGTCGGCTTGGTGGTGCGCGGGGCGCTGGTGGTGCGCTTCGGCGTCGGCTTCGGGCTGCTCCGCGTCGGCTTCGGCGCCGGGCTGGGCCGGCTGGTCGTGGCCGCGGGGCTCGGCGACTCGCTCGTGGGCGCCACGGTCGGTGGTTCGCTCGACGGCGCGGGGCTGTCCTGGGCTACGGACGGTTCGGCCAGCGCCCGCGCCGCCGCCGCCGACTCCTTGGCGGCCGGCTTGTCGTCGCCCGGGTTGCCGATGGCGGCGATGCCGCCGCCGCAGCAGCAGAACAGGAGCAGTCCGAGGAAACCCCCGGCGATCTTCTGCCCGCGAGTGATGCGTCGCTTCGGGCCGTTGCCGCCGTCGACCGGAACGGTTACCCATCCGTGCGCCTCGGTCCGGCCGGCAGCCGGGACCTGCGCCGTCGGGTATGGCGGGACCGGTCCGAACTGGGCGGTCGGCGTCTGCCACGGCGAGGGAGGTGGTGGCGGGGGAGGCGGCACCGGCTGCCAGGGGTCCTGCGGGGGTTGGTACGTCACCCGTACCAGTGTGCTTGCGGGCTCAACAATTGCCAGAGGCCAATCGGCCACCACCTGTGTCGACGCTTCGACGCGGGGTGATGCCCGGATTGCTGGCCGGGCTGACCGAGTGTCGGAGTGCCGGTCGGGCAGCGGGATGACCAGGAGCCAAGCCGAGCCGGTCTACGGTCGGCCGGTGGGGTTCTCCATCAAGCTGGCGCCAGGGGTGCGCATCCGGGCCTCGTCGCGGGGGATCCGCACCAGCCTCGGTCCGCGCGCCGCCCGGATCCACGTGGGCGGCGGCCGTACCGGATTCTCCACCGGCGTCGGGCCGGTCGGCTTCTACACCTCAATCGGCGGCGGCCGGCGCGGCCGGTCCGGTGGCGGCCGGACCGCCTCGGCGGCGAACTACCAGCGGCAGCTCGCCGCGCAGCAGCGCCAGGCGGCGCAGGCGCAACGGGCGGCGGAGGCGCATCGCCTCGCCCAGGCCTTCCAGCGCATCCTCGAGCTGCACCGGGTGGACTTCCCGCCCGCCTCCCGGCCGATCGCGCCGGAGCCCGCGCCGCCCGACCGGGACAGCATCCGCAAGCACTACGAGAGCCACGCCCTGGCCGGGATCGGGCTCTTCGAGCGTGCCCGGCGGGCGCAGGCCAGGCAGCAGGCGGCGCAGTGGACCGAGGCCGAGGTACACCGGCAGTGGGCCACCCGGCTCGAACAGCAGGCCGCCTGGCAGCGCTACCTCGACCAGCGCTGGCAGCAGCTCTGCGCCAACGTTCCCGAGGTGGTGCTGGAGACCCTGGAGGAAGCGTTCGAGGACAACGAGGCGCCCAGTGCGGCGGTCGGGGTCAGCGGCGACGAGGTCTCCCTGGCGGTGCTCGTGCCCGGCGTCGACCAGGTGGTCCCCGAGCGGATGCCCACCACCACGCAGGCCGGCAACCTGTCGCTGCGCAAGCTGGCCCAACGCGACCGCGCCGCCTACTACAAGCTGTTCGTCTGCGGCCAGGTCCTGGTCACCGTACGGGAGGCGCTGGCCGTCGCCCCCGGCGTCGCCGCCGTCCGGGTGGCCGTGCTGCGCACCGACGGCGTGGACGCCTACGGCCGGCCGCGGGTCTCCTGCCTGCTCGCGGCGACGTTCGACCGGACCGCGCTGCGCGGGGTGCAGTGGCAGGCGGCCGACGCCGCCGCGATCGTCCACGACACCAGCCGCGAGCTACTGCTCAACCCGCGACCGCGGACCGGTGAACTGCTCCCGCTGGACCTCGCCGGGGAACCCGCGCTCGCCCAGCTTGTCGCCGCGGTCGACCTGGCCGAACTCACCGGCTAGGCCGGAGCGGATGCTTCAGCCGCCGCCACCGTAGGCCGCCCAACGCCAGAGCGTGGCCGCTGTCGCTCGCCGTATCCGAGCTGGCATCCCGGCCTTCCCGTGATCCGTCTCGCGGCTAACCATGCCGCCGCGCCGCGGCTGCTGCGCCCCACGCCTGGATGATCGGATGCGGCTCGGCGCCGCCCGCCAGCTCGGGCTGGAACAGCGTGCCGAGGAAGAACGGGTGCCCCGGCAGCTCCGCGACACGTACGACATCGTCCTCGTCGAACCCGGTGAACCGCAGGCCGTGCTCGGTCAACGCCTGCACCGTCGCCGGGTTCAGCCCGTACGAGCAGTGGTAACGCTCCCTGGTCCGGTCCGCCCCCAGCGCCCGGGCGAAAAGGGAACCCTCGGTCGCGCTGACCAGGCACTCGTCGCCGCCCACGGAACACGAGAGCGGAACCAGCACCTCCTCCTCGGCCAGGCCGGCCACCTCGGTGGCGAACTCGGTGACCGCCAACTGCATCCCGCCACAGGTGCCCAGCAGGGGGATGCCCGCCCGGCGGGCGATGCCGGCGGCGATCACGATCCCGGTCTCGCTCTGGTAGGGGCTGCCGGTCAGCCACACCCCGTCGAAGCCCGCCAGGGTTCCGTCGGCCTCGGTGGTCGGGATCCAGGTTGCCTCGACGTTCGGGCCGAGCCCGGCAACGGCGCGGGTGACGGGCGCCTGCCCTGCGGCGTCGAGCAGTGGATCTCCGACCAGCGCCAGCCGCGCGAGGGAAGTCATCCAGCGATCGTCCTCGAACCGGGCGCCCCGCACCACCCCGATCGCTGGCATGTGGTGGGTACGGTGCGACCCGGCGCCATCGGCACGAAGGGGCGACGGGACGGTTGAGGCTCACCGACTTGATCAGGAATCATCAGTGATCATAGGTTGACCGTGTGGAACCTCCTCGACTCTCAAATGCCGCGCAGCATCTCGGTGTATCCCGCTGGCGCTAGGCGTATGGGTTGACCCGGGAGAGATTCAGGTGACGTGGGTCGGGCGTAAGCGCTGGTTCTCCTGCATCGGTGTTGTCGAGGCGATGG